>DATHSR010000278.1:0-2234 GCA_035464035.1 Desulfotignum sp.
CTGGCGCAGCTCATGAAAATCAGTCCCAGACTGGCGGCCCTCAACCATGACCGGTACCGGAACTTTCTTTTTCCCTTTACACCGGACAATTCCCGCCAGGCCCTGCTGGCCTTTAAAGGGGATGTGTACCAGAACATGGCAGTTGACGGTTACCGTGATACGGAATTTGATTTTGCCCAGGGCCATCTCAGAATTCTGTCAGGCCTCTACGGCCTGCTCCGGCCCCTGGATCTGATTCAACCCTACCGCCTGGAAATGGGCACCCGGCTGGCCGGGCCATGGGGAAAGGATCTTTACCAGTTCTGGAACAACCGCATCACAGACAGGCTCAGCCGGGAGATCAAAGAATCAACGGGATCCCCGGTTCTGGTCAACCTGGCTTCCAGCGAATATTTCAAGGCGGTCCGTCCCCAGCGCCTGAGCGCACCGGTGCTGCATATCCATTTCATGGAAAAAAAAGGGGGAACTTTGAAGGTGATCGGTATTCATGCCAAACGGGCCCGGGGTCTGATGACCGATTTTATTGTTCGAAATCAGATCCATGATCCAGGGGAACTCAGATCTTTTGATCTGAACGGATACCGACTGTCTTTGGAACGTTCCACTGAAACGGACTGGATCTTTGCCAGGGGATAGGACAGGGAGGCGTCACATTCAGATCGTTTCTGCCAGAACACTGTGCAGCCCTGCGGGCAGGTCCGCCGGTGCCAGGCCGGGAAAGGCCGTGGCCAGACAGGTGACAAACGTCTTGTGGGGTCTTTTTTTCCGGTAGGCCGGCTCCCTGGGGGGATGATACAGGTACCGGTCCATGGCATCCAGATCCGTGGATACCAGAAGGGCGGCCGTGTAATAGGCCAGATTGCTGGACCGGTAAAAACTGGATCCCCCCACCTTTCGATGGCCGAAAACAAGGTCGGAAATCCCGTCCTGGCGGATCCCTGACAGGCCCATGCGCGCCAGTCCACGGATCAGCCGAAGGTTACACCAGTTGAACAGCCGCTGGATTCCGGCGAACCCTTGGGCCGGCAACGCAATGGACACGATCAGTGTACCGGGATCCAGAAACACGGCACACCCCCCGCCACTGCGGCGGAATACCGGGATGCCGTCATCCCTGCACAGAGACAGCCGGATCTCCCTGTCCAGGTCGCTGCCCCTGCCCGCCACCACCGCCGGAAAAAAAAACGGATATACTGAAAACCCGGGCTGGCCCGTCTGCCCGACTTGCGCCAAAAGGTCTTGGTCAAACCCATAGGCTTTGACACCCGAAATCTGCATCTCATCCACACCCACGGCATCACCGCTTTTTTTTCATCAGATGAACGGATCCCTGCCGGGAGGCTTCCGCAGCTTCCATGATGGATTCGGAAAACGTGGGATGGGGGTGAATGCTCACGATGAGATCTTCCAGACAGGCCCCCATTTCAACGGCCAGGTTGCCTTCGGCAATCAGTTCAGAGGCATGTTCGCCGGCAATGCCCATTCCCAGAATGCGCTCCGTTTCAGGATCTGACAGGATTTTCACAAACCCGTCGGTTCTGTCCACGCTTCTGGCACGGCCCAGGGCGGTGAGCGGAAATTTTCCCACGGTGACCGGAATGTTTTTTTCCTTTGCCCGGGTTTCCGTAAGACCGGTCCAGGCGATCTCCGGCCGGGTAAACAGCACGGCCGGTACACTGACATTGTCATAGGCGGATTTTCTGCCCGCAATCACCTGGGCAACCACCCGGCCCTGGCGGGCGGCCTTGTGGGCCAGTGCCGGCCCGGCGGTCACATCCCCGATGGCAAAGATGTGGGGCTGGGCAGTGCGGCACTCATCGTCCACAGGAATCAGGCCTTTGTCGTCGATGTCAATCCCCAGGGCGGACAGTCCCAGATCCGTTGTGTTGGGCCGGCGGCCCGTGGCAGCCAGAACCCGGGAAAAGGTATGGCGGACCTCTTTGTTTCCGGTGGTGATGTCCACCTGGAAAGCCCCGTCTTTTTCAGTGATCCGGGTCACCCGGGAGTCGGTATGGATGGCTGCAAACTGTTTTTCACACTGGCGCACCACCACCTGGATCAGGTCCCGGTCTGCACCGGCCAGAACATGCGGCGCGAACTCCACCAGGGTGACCCGGCTGCCTAAACCGGCATAGGCCTGTCCGATCTCAAGACCGATATACCCGCCGCCGATCACCAGCAACGATTCCGGGATTTCCGGCTCCATCAGGGCCCGGTCCGAGGACCACACCTCC
>DATHSR010000279.1:0-21802 GCA_035464035.1 Desulfotignum sp.
TCGATCAGGTCGATGTCCTTGATGGTCAGGCCGGCTTTGTCAAGGGCCATGCGGGTGGCCGGAATGGGACCGATGCCCATGTAGGCCGGATCCACCCCCACCGACGCATAGGAGACAATGGAGGCCATGGGTTTGATGCCCAGCTGGTCGGCCTTTTCCTTGGCCATGACCACCAGGGCGGATGCCCCGTCGTTCATGCCGCTGGAACTGCCGGCAGTGACGGTGCCGCCTTTTTTGAAGGCAGGCTTGAGCTTCTGGAGCTACGCCATGGTGGTGCCGAACCGGGGATGCTCGTCGGTGTCGAATATCTTGGGATCGCCTTTGCGCTGGGGAATCTCCACCGGAACGATCTGTTCCTTGAACCGACCTTCCTTGATGGCTGCTTCTGCCAGCTGCTGGCTTCTGAGGCCGAATGCGTCCTGGTCTTCCCTGGACACGTTGTATTTTTCCGCCACGTTTTCCGCGGTCTCGCCCATGGTGTTGCCGCTCAACGGATCAAACAGGATCAGCTGGTCCTGGAGCTGGCCATGGCCCAGGCGGTATCCCCACCGGGCTTTCTTGAGCATGAACGTGGCATTGCTCATGCTTTCCATGCCGCCGGCCACCACCGTGTCCACATCACCGGACTTGATCACCTGGGCCGCCAGGGTCACGGCCTTGATGCTGCCGGCGCAAGCCTTGGAAATGGTGAACTGGGGCTTTTCCTGGGGAATGCCGGCCTTGACCGCCACCACCCGGGCCGAGTTGATGGGCAGGTCCCCGGTGCGGTAGCCGGATGCGTAAATCACCTCATCGATCTGATCTCCGGTGAGCCCGGCCCGCTTGATCACCTCTTTGATGGGAATGGGACCGAAATCTATATCACTCAACGGGGCCAGAGACCCCCCGAACCCGCCGATTGCCGTTCTGCACGCACTTACGATCACAACCTCTCTCATGTAACCCTCCTGGGAAATTATTTTTTAATATCACGCCATTATAGCTTCGATATAGCTGTATTATAAATACACCCCCCTGTCAATATAAAACCGCAGGGCCCCCTTGGCATCAAGACCGGGAATCCAGAATCTCCTGCACCTGCCGGCACATATTTGCCGCCCGGTCTTTCAACGCTTTGGCCGCTGCCAGAGTCTCTTTTTTATAAGTGTCGTCGGTGATACCCGCCATATTGATGACCACGTTCCTGTAAGCCCCCCAGATACCCATTTCCAGGGCCCGGGCGCCCACCTCCACATCGGATTTCGAGGCGATATTGCCGTATGTTGCCACCTGGGCCAGGGCATCCCAGGCCCCATCCGCGGTTTTCATCACCGACAGCGGGGTATCGATGGCTTTTTTCAACCCCAGCTGGAGCTGTGCTGAGCGAAACGCCCGGTCCGCCTCAGTGTCCTTTGGCAGGCCCAGGGCCGCCACATAGTCATTGAACGCGTTCGTATCCGCGTCGATCATGGGAATCAGGTCATGGGCCGCCCGGTGCAGCGGGGGAATCAGTTCCCGCATTTTCGCATCCACCTGCTCAAATTTTCTCACCCCCAGGGTCAGCTTGGCCACCATGGACCCCAGGCCTGCACCCATGGCCGCAATGGCCGCAGACACCGACCCCCCGCCCGGCGCCGAACTGCGGGATGCCACCTCTTCAATGAACTGCCGGGTGGTCAAGCCGGCCAGGGGCTCGTCCGGATCATCGGCAATGATGTACTCGATGATCTTTTCTTTCGGGTTGAACGGGGCCACGGAATTGAGTCCCAGCCGTTCCACGGCCAGGCGCACCTTCTGGTCCTCATCCAGGACAAACAGGTTTTCCTTTTCAATATAAAAATCCGCGGCCGCCAGAATGGCCTCCAGCGGCACCACGCCCACGATTTCCGATCCGGTCACCGCCACATTGAGTTCCCTGGCCTCTTTTTTCACCTCCTCGAACAGGACATGAGGCGGAGTGACCCGGTAATTGGTCAGGTTCACCGTGACCTGGGCCAGGTTGTAGTCATCCACGTACCAGCCCATGCCCTTGACCTCCTTGAGCCGTCCGGGCGCATCCGGCCCCCTGCCCGCTTCCCGCAGGTTCAAGGCGATGCGATGGGCCTGGTTGGGGGTGGACAGCAGGTTCACGTTGTAGGCAATGAGAAAAAACCGGGCCCCGGTGACCGTGGCCCCCCACTCGGGGATAAATTCGGCAGGCCCGAAATCCGGTTTCCATTCCGGTGTCACGATCCGGTCCTTGACGGCCTCGTACTGGCCCTCCCGGATCTGGGGCAGTTTTCTGCGGTAATCCTGCGTGGCCGACGCCTCATACAGGTAGACCGGAATCCCCAGCTCGTCGGCAGCCCTTTGCCCGAATTCCTTTGACAGGGCCACGCACTCGTCCATGGTCACGTTGGCCACCGGAATGAACGGGCACACATCCAGTGCCCCCATGCGGTGATGTTCCCCTTTATGGGTGCGCATATCGATTTTTTCCCGGGCCACCCGGGCGCCTGCCAGCGCCCCTTTCACCACGGCGGCCGGTTCCCCCACAAAGGTGTACACCGTCCGGTGGGTGGACCTTCCCGGGTCCACATCCAGCAGCGTGCAGCCAGGGGTCTTACGGATGGCATCGGCAATGGCGTCAATGGTTTCCTTGTTGCGGCCCTCGGAAAAATTGGGTACGCATTCGACGATCTTTTTCATGATACAGGCCCCCTTTTCAGGTCAATCCCTGTGTTATGCGGTTTGTTTTTAAATTATCCGACATTGTACCAGAACCTGAAGAACTTGTATAGACAGGTGGCCTGTTTTTCCCCAAAAAACACCCGCCGTCCTTCGAACTCAAAGGACAACCGCACCATGCCGAGCCCCGCTGGCGGCATGGTGCCGGCCGGTCATAGCCGCGGATCTCAGGCCGGCAGAATGGCTCCAGCGGGGCGGGCAACCCTGGACGGAGGGAACCGGCCGGGTCAAACCTGCACGGAGGGAAACCGGGCGGCGTCGGTATGGGGATAGAACTTGGCCCCGGAAAACAGGTTCATGAACTGCTGGTTCACGTTCAGCTCGATATAGGTGATGGTGTCCCTGACGGCCATGACCCGGTCGAATGCGTCCGGATCGGCCAGCACCTGTTCCGCGCCTTTCAGCGAGGTGTTGCCCAGCACCTGGAACCGGTCTAACGGAATATCGGGCAGCATGCCGATGGAGATGGCGGCGGCCGGGTTGATGAACGACCCGAAGGTACCGGCCACGTAAAACCGGTCCAGATCGGTAAAAGACAGTCCCGCGGTCTGGGAGACGATCACCTCCAGGATGGTGTACATGGCGGCCTTGGCGCTGGTCAGTGAATTGAGGTCCACCTGGGACAGGCAGATCGGTTTCCCGGTGCCGGATTGGGCCTCGGTCACCAGCAGGAATGCCGGAATCCCATCCATATCGATGAGGCGCTTTCCACAGGCTTCGGGCACCAGTTTTCCCCGGATGTCAATGCGGCCGGTGAGAAACAGGGCTGCCGCCAGATCGATCATGCCGGACCCGCAGATGCCGACGGGCGGTTTCCGGTCAATGGTGTGGATGATCAGGTCCCGGGTGGACGGATCCACGGTTACCCGGTCGATCACACCGGGTTTTGCGGTCATGCCCATGTGGCTGACCCCGCTTTCCAGGGCCGGGCCGGCGGCCCCGGCACAGGCCATCAGCCAGTCTCTGTTTCCCAGAACGATTTCCGCATTGGTCCCCACATCCACCATGATGCAGGGGTGTTCTTTTTTGTCCAGGTCCGCAGCCAGAATCCCGGCCAGCAAGTCCCCGCCGAAGTAGGACCCGATATTGGGAAACAGAAACACCTGCCCCTGGGGGTGCATCTCCAGGCCGATCCGTTCCGCCGCCAGGGTATCGGGGATATTGGTGCAGGGAATATAGGGTTCCTGGATCATCCCGAAGGCGGGCAGCCCGGCAAACAGGTGGGTCATGGCGGTGTTGCCGGCCCCGGCCAGGACAAACACCCGGTCCGGGGATGTCCGGTTCTCCGTGCACAGATCCGCCAGGTGCCGGTTGACCGCCGTCACCACCAGATCCTGGAGCCGGGCCCGGCCCGCCGGGGTCCTTGCATGGTGAATCCGGGTGAGCACATCCGGCCCGATGGCTGCCTGGGGATTGTCAAACCCGGTTTCACCCAGTTTTTCCCCGGTCTCCAGATCCATCAGCGAGATCACCATCCGGGTGGTGCCGATATCCAGGGCCGCCCCCAGCACCGGGGCGGCATCCGCCGGATCCAGCAGGTCCACCAGAACAAAGGACCGGCGGTCCTTGAACAGCACCGCCTTTGCCTGCCAGTGCCAGGCCCGCAGCCGTTCGGACAGATCCGCCAGCAGGTGCCACGGCACAGACACATGACCGGTATCCAGTTCCTTTTTCAGGGCCTGCTCCAGGCGCTGGGCATCGGCCAGGTTGTTGCCCAGTGCCGGCGGGGTCAAAGAGATGGTGCGCACATACCGGGCATGGCTCATTTGCGCAAAGCCTCCAGCTTGGCCTTGACTTTGGGAAAATAGTTGAGCTCGGTGTGGGGCAGAAACAGGGCCCCCATGTAATGGTCCATGTAGGACGGGGTGGAGGCCAGCTCAAAATTGGTCATCATGTTCACCACCCGTGTCACATCCCGGCGAAGCGAATTGGTCAGGCAGTTGATGCGGCACCCCAGCAGGGACCCGTTGCCCAGGTAGATGACCCTGTCCGGGTCGATTTCGGGCAGCAGCCCGATGGTGATGGCCGATGACAGCTCCACATAGGATCCGAACCCGCCGGCCAGAATGATCCGCTCGATATCCCCCACCTTGAGCCCGATCTCGTCCAGGAGCGTCAGGGCGGCCGAATACATGGCGCCCTTGGCCCGGATCAGGTTGTCCAGATCCGGTTCGGTGATGGCGATGTCCCGGTCGATCTGGGTGTCTTTTTCATAGACCAGCACATACTCCCAGATACCGTCGGTCTGACGGATTCTGGGGGTCTCCAGCTCCTGGTTGAACTTGCCCCGGGAATTGATGATCCCGGTTTCCAGCATCCTGGCCGCCAGGGTGATGAGACCCGATCCGCAGATCCCCCTGGCTTTCTTGTTGCCCACGGTGATGATCATGGGTTCATAGGTGACCGGATTGATGGACACATCCTCGATGGCCCCTTTGGCGGCCCGCATGCCGAACTTCACCCCGCCGCCCTCGAACGCCGGGCCGGCCGATGCGGCCGTGCACACCATCCAGTCCTGGTGGCCGATGGCGATCTCCGCATTGGTGCCGATATCCATGTACAGGGTCAGCTTGGATGACCGGTACATGCCCGATGCCATGATACCGGATATGATGTCCCCCCCCACATAGGAGGACACCCCCGGATACACCAGGGCCGTGGTGTGCTCGGCCAGGTCCAGGCCGATCAGGTTGGCGTAAAAGGGCGGGTACAGGATGGCTGCCGGCACATACGGGTCTTTCCGGATGTAGGTGGGATTGATCTTGAGCAGCAGCTGGGTCATGGTGGAGTTGCCGGCCAGGGTGATGGTGGAGATCTCATGCCCGCCGATGCCCGCTTTCTTGACAACGGTGTTGATGACGGTGTTGATGGTTTCGACGATTTTCCGGTGCAGGGTTTCCAGGCCGTCCCCTTTTTCCGCATAGATGATCCGGGAGATCACATCCTCGCCGTAGCTGATATGGGCGTTGAACTCCCCCAGCTGGGCCAGGACCTCACCGGTCTGCAGGTCCAGGGCCTGGCCGAACACGGTGGTGGTGCCCACATCCACGGCAAGGGCAAAATTCCTGTCCGACGTGTCCCCGGGTTCGATATTGACGATCTGGTTCTTGCCGTCTTCTCTCACCGGCCGGACAATGGTGGCCGTGACCTTGAAATTTTCCTGACGGATGATGTCGGGCACCTTCCGGATCAGTCCCAGGCTCATGGTCAGGCGGTGTTCGTCATGGTGGATCCTCAAATGGTGGATGATCCGTGCCACATCCGCCTGGTTGTCCCCCTGGCTGGCCGGCGCCAGCTCCAGATAGATCTTTTCCACGGGCGGGATGAACAGCCCGTCCTGTTTGAGCGTGTCGATTTCAATGGACATGGCCCGGGCCGTATGCCGGTCCGGGGTCTGCTGGTTGAGCCGGCTGGTTTCCACCTCCGACTCCACGGGAATGCGCACCGTGAGATCCGAATTCACCGTGGCCAGGCAGGCCAGCCGGTATCCTTTTTCCCGGTCCTTTTCTGACAGCTGTTCGGAAATTCCGCCTTCCACATCACCGGATTCGATCTTCACCCGGCATTTGCCGCACACGCCGCCGCCCCCGCAGGACGCGTTGATATGGACCCCGGCTTCCATGGCGGCCCGGATCAGGTTTTCGCCGGGCCTGACCGTGATCTGTCTGTTGTGGGGTAAAAACTGGATGGTATGGGTCATGACTAGGTCCTTTCTGAAAGAAATAGTGTGTCCAACTGTATGAAACAGCGCCAAAAAAGCCGCCGGCATGTGTCAAATGCCACCGATTATACCCCCTGCCCCGGGGTTTGCCAAGAAACAAACCCAAATTTGCATTGAATTTTAAAAAAGTTTATGAAATTATGAACCATTTGGAACCAAAAAAACCATCTCCATGGGCTTGGATTTCAAGGACAAGCCGGTGAATGGTTCACCACAAAAGGGGACACCTATGAAAACAGTTGACGAATCCAGATTACGGGACATATTTGGTGAGGAAAACATCAAGACCGATCCGTCCGATCTGTATGCGTTCGGGTCTGATTCCTCGGTCCACCATGCCATGCCCTGGGCTGTTGTGAGACCGGACAACACCGAGCAGGTGCAGAAACTGATGGTCTATGCCAACGAGGCCCTGATTCCGGTCATCCCCCGGGGGGGCGGTTCAGGCATGTGCGGCCAGACCGTTCCCATCCACGGGGGCATCGTTCTTGACATGAAACGCATGAACCGGATTCTGGAGATCAACCTGCCGGATGTATACTGCCGGGTGGAACCCGGGGTGGTGGATGACGACCTGAACCTGGCCCTCAAGCCCCACGGCATGTTTTACCCCCCGACCCCGGCATCTTCGCGCATTGCCACCATCGGCGGAGAGATCGCCAACAACGCCTCCGGGGTGAGGTCCGTCAAATCCGGGGCCACACGGGATGCGGTGCTGGGCATGAAAGTGGTGATGCCCAACGGCGACCTGGTGACCCTGGGGGCCCACACCCGGGTGGAAGCCTCCGGATATCAGCTTCACAAGCTCATGGTGGGGTCTGAAGGCACCTTGGGCATTGTGGTGGAAGCCACCCTCAACTTTGTGCCCATACCGGAATACCGGTGCATGGGCATTGCCAATTTCGACCAGCTGGCCCATGCCGGGGGCGCCATCGGGGCCATCATGGCATCCGGGGCCATCCCCTCCATGCTCGAACTGGTGGATTCGGTGGCCATCAAGGCGGTGAACAAGACCATGAACCTGGGGCTCAAGGAGGTGGCGGCCTCCCTGATCTTTGAAGCCGACGGCATGGTCAAGGAGGCGGTGGACTACGAGATCAACAAAATGAAAGCGATCTGCACCAAACACCACGGCAGCGATATCAAGACCAGCTATGACCCCAAGGAACGGGCCAAGATCTTTTTAGGCCGCAAAAAACTGTTTCCGGCCCTGTCCAAATATGATGACAGCCTGTCCTCCACCTCCCTGGCCGACGACATGGCCGTGCCCTATTCCAAAATGGCGGAAATGGCCGCCAAAATCCATGAAGTGGCCAAGAAGAACAATATCATCATGACCGCTTACGGCCATTGCGGATCCGGCTGCATGCACACCAAGATCCTCATGGACACCAACCGCGAAGACCAGTGGGCCTCCGCCAAAAAAGCCATTACCGAGATCTATGAATATGTGCGGTCGGTGAACGGGACCACCTCGGCGGAACACGGTATCGGCCTGTCCAAGGCGGAATCCTTTAAAGTGGAAAAAGCCGATTCCCTCAAACTGCTCAAGACCATCAAACAGGCTTTGGATCCCAACAACATCCTGAACCCGGGAAAACTCATGCAGGCCCCCGAGGACTGGGTCACGGCAACGGGCCTCAGATATGCCGTGCACAACTGAGGCATCCGGGCGAAGCGGCATGCAGGCAATTTGAAACAAATGAATTCATTCAATATGACGAGGCGATGACACATGGAAACAAAAGAAAAAACCCGGTTCAAACATCTGGAAAAATGGGAATCAACCCTGTCGGCCTGCATCCGGTGCGGCTACTGTTTTGAGCACTGCCCCATGTTCAAATATACCGGCTGGGAATCGGACGCCCCCAGGGCCAAACTCATCACCGCTTTCGGGCTGTTGACCGGAGAACTCGAACCCACCAGAATGGCGGCGGACAAGATTTTCAACTGCTTTTACTGCAAGCGGTGCGAGTCGGCCTGTTCGTCAGGGGTCACGCTGACAGAGGTGTTCACCGACGCCAGAAAAGACCTGGTGGAAATGGGGCTCCGGGGCCCGGGCACCACCTCGGTCACCGAACTCAACTGCGCCCGGTGCCTGGTGTGTGTCAAAACCTGCCCCCATGAGGCACGGTTCCACGGGGAGGACGGCATTGAGACCGATCCGGTGAAATGCCAGGCCTGCGGCATCTGCGTGGAAGTCTGCCCGGCCGGGGCCGCCAGGATCATCAACAATTTCGGCACCGGCAGAAACGATCTGATTCAGGCCTCCACAAGGTTTCTGAGCACCCACACCTCGGCCAAGGCGGTGGTGTTTGCCTGCAACTGGTCCTATTATCCGGACCTGCAGGCCTCACGGCTTCCGGAATCGGAAACCCATGACAGGGATTATGAAATCTATGTGAACATGTGCGCCGGCCGCCTGGAATCCCAGCTGCTCATGGCCCCGTTTCTCAACAAGGCCTGGGGGGTGCTGGTGGCGGCCTGTCCGGAGGATGACTGCCAGCACAAAAACGGCAACACCCGGGCAAAGAAAATGGTGGAAAATCTCCGGTCCATCCTGGAGAAGGTGAACATCGATCCGGAACGGCTCCAGGTGGTGGAAACCCCGGCCGGGGACAAAACCCTGTTCCAGGCCCAGATCGACACCTTTATCGACCGGCTCAACAGCATGGGCCCCATCCGCTGACACCTGTTGCCAGACAACGACAAAGGACATTCATGCCATGAAAATATCTGTGCCCTACGGCAAAGACGGCACCCTGACCCTAACACTTGACGATGCCGTCCAGCCCCGGTTCCTGGAAGCCAACGATGTCGTTATCGACAACCCGGACCAGGTCATTGCCGCATCCGTTGCCAATCCCATCAACAGCCGCCCGTTTGACGCATTTTTACAGGATGCCGGAAAGGTGCTGGTCATTGTCAACGACGCCACCCGGCCCACCCCCACTCCAAAGGTGCTGGACGTGATCTTTGACCTGCTGTCAAAAACCGATTACCATTTCATCATTGCCACCGGGGTCCACAGGGGGCCTTCCGAAGAGGAGTTCATCCAGATTTTCGGGGACTATTATCCGAAAATCAAGGACCGGATCATTGTTCATGACGCCAGAAAGGACGCGGACATGGTCTATCTGGGCGATTCTTCCAACGGGACGCCCATGTACGTGAACAAGGCCGGGGTGGAAGCGGACCGGATCATCATCATCTCGTCGGTGGAACCCCATTATTTTGCCGGGTACACCGGCGGCAGAAAATCGTTTCTGCCGGGAATTGCCGGATACAAGACCGTTGAGCGGAACCACAAACTGGCACTGGTGCCCGAGGCCTGCGCCCTGGCCCTTTCCGGCAACCCGGTGCACGAGGACATGATGGACGCCATCAAGACCGTGAAGCAGGAGATCTTTTCCATCATGACGGTGCTGGACAAGCATCACCAGGTGTATGCCGCCTGTTCCGGCCATATCCACGACTCGTTCCATGCCGCCATTGACCGGGCCAACGAGGTTTTCTGCGCTCCCCTGGAGGAAAAGGCCGACATCGTGGTGTCCGTGGTCAAGTTTCCCCAGGACATCGACCTGTACCAGGCCCAGAAAGGCATAGACAACGCCAAGCTGGCACTGAAGAAAGACGGGATCCTGATCCTGGTGGCAAAGTGCCGGTGCGGCATCGGGGGCAAGGCGTTCGCCGACCTGCTGGGTTCCTGCGACACGCCCAAGGCGGCGCTGGAAAAGATCGAACAGGGCTATGTCCTGGGGTATCACAAGGCCGCCAAAATGGCGGAGATCGGGCTGTGGGCCCAGATGTGGGCCGTCACCGACGTGGCGCCCGAAGAGATATCCCCCCTGTTCATCACCCCGTTCTCAGACCTGCAGACCGCCCTGGACCAGGCCCTGGCCCAAAAGGGGAAAGACGCTTCGGTCCTGTTTCTCATGGACGGCGGCCTGACCGTGCCCATGCTGTAAAAAAGCAGGGTCAGGCCTTGCATAACTTGCATAAAAAGGCAGGGTCAGCGCACCGGGTCACAGAGACGGGAAAGGAAATGGTCGCTTCAGGCATACCTGTAATAGGCGGCGCAGGCCCCTTCGCTGGACACCATGCAGGGTCCCACCGGGGTCAGGGGGGTGCAGGCGCGCTTGTAAAGGGGGCAGGCCGCCGGGGTTTTCAATCCCATGAGGATCTCCCCGCAGGCGCATCCTTTGGGCGGCGGCAGGTCCGGCAGATCCAGCGTAAACCGGGCATTGGCATCAAACTCAGAATAGGCGGGCTTCAGGGCCATGCCGCTGGCGGCAATGGTGCCGATGCCCCGCCAGTCGGCATCGCACACCTGGAAAACCTGATGCATCACCGCCCGGGCCTTCGGGTTCCCCCGGTCCTTCACCGCCCGGGGATAGGCATTTACCAGGGCCGGCTTGCCGATCCGGTTCTGGTGCACCAGTATCGAAACCGCCTCCAGGATGTCTATGGGTTCAAATCCGGTGATCACCGATGGAATCCGGTGGGTTTCAAACACCGGCAGAAAAGCGTCAATGCCCGTAATCACCGATACGTGTCCCGGTAAAAGGAACCCGTCAATCTCCACCCCATCGGTTTCCATCAGTGCGGCCAGGGCCGGGGGGGTCAGTTTGCCGGTACAGTAAATGGAAAAATTGGTCACCTTCCGGTCCGCTGCCAGCAGCACCGCCGCCGCAATGGTGGGCAGGGTGGTTTCAAACCCCACGGCGCAGAACACCACCTGTTTTCCGGGGTTTTGAACCGCCACCATCACGGCGTCAAACACGGAATACACCATGCGCACATCCGCACCACAGGCCTTCTGACCGGCCAGGGTACTGCCGGAACCCGGCACCTTCATCAGGTCCCCGAATGTGGTGACAATGACGTCCGGCTGCCCGGCCAGGGCCACAAACGCATCCATGTCCTTCCGGGCGGTGACGCACACCGGGCACCCCGGGCCGGACAGCAGGGTAAGGGTGTCGGGCAGCAGACTCCGGATGCCGTGGCGGAAAATGGCCATGGTGTGGGTACCGCAAACCTCCATGATGCGCTGGGGTCTGCGGGCGTCGTTGCGTATCTTTGCCACCAGCTGTCCGGCCAGAACCGGATCCCGGAATGATTCCATTATTTTCAGGCCCATAGCTCTCTCTCCCGGATCAATTTTCTGACGGGTTCGCCGGCATGCCCCCGGCCCCCGGACCGGCACCGCCGGCGGCCGCCATGAGCCGGGTCCCGGCCACAACCGCCTGGCCCAGGGAGATGCCCCCGTCCCCGGCCGGCACCCGGGTGTGGGTAAACACCGTCAGCCCTTTTTCTTCCAGCGCCCGGATCATGCCGGTCAGCACCGCATCATTGTGAAACACCCCGCCGGAAAGCACCACCCTGTCCAGGCTGTGGGCCGCTGCCACCGTGTACGCCGCCCGGGCGAAGGCCTGCACCACTGTTTTGTGAAACCGCCGGCTGATGTGTCCCGCCGGAACCCGGGCCTGGATATCGGCCACCATTTCCCGGATGCCGGGCATCATGTCGATCACCATGACCGGATCATCAGACCCGTCCCGGCCGGCCGGGTCCAGAAGAAAACAATACCCGGCTGACGGCGCCTGTTTCGGGCTGGCGGCGGCCGCCGCCTCCAGCTCCATGGCTGCCTGGCTTTCATAGGAAATCCTGTGCCGGATGCCCAGCAAAGAGGATACCGCATCAAACAGCCGGCCGCAGCTGGAGGTCATGGGGGTGTTCACCTGGTTTTCCATCATCCGGCAGATAAAGGCCAGTCTGGTTTTGTCCAGGGCCTTGATCCAGGGCAGATCCAGATCCAGAAAACCGCTGCCAAAGGCCGTGAACAGCACGGAGGCCGCCATGCGCCAGGGTTCCAGTACGGCCCGGTCGCCGCCGGGCATGGGAATATATCTCAGATGGGCCCTGCGCACAAAGTCGCTGCGGGTGGCAATCAGAACCTCTCCGCCCCAGATGCAGCCGTCGGTTCCGTATCCGGTGCCGTCCAGGACAATGGCCGTCACCGGGCCGTCCACATGGTTTTCCGCCATGCAGGACACGGCGTGGGCATGGTGATGCTGCACCGCCACCCGCGAAACCGGGGCTGCCGTGCAAAGGGTTTCCGGCAGATCATTGCCGGGTGCGGGTCTGCCTGCCCCATGACCGGTCATTGTGGCGGCATACTGCCGGGCATAATCGGTACTCATGTATCCGGGGTGCAGGTCATGGGCCACGGCCCGGGGAACGACATCCAGAATTTTTTTATAATGGCCGATGGTGCGGGTGAAAAATTCATTTGTTTTCTGATTTTCCAGATCCCCGATGTGCTGACTGAGGAATGCCTGGGTGTCCCGGGTCAGGCAGATGGTGTTTTTCATGCCTGCGCCGCATGCGAGAACCGGGGGCAGTGACAGTGACAACGGCACGGGCAGCGGCGCATATCCCCTGGACCGCCGGATGAACCGGGGCTGCTGCGCCTGGATCCGGACAATGGAATCATCGGCCCGGAAATAGATGTCCCGGTTGTGCAGCAGAAAAAAGTCCGCAATATGGGAAAAGGCATCCAGGGCATCCTGGTTGTCAATGGACAGGGGGTCGCCTGACCGGTTGCCCGATGTCATCACCAGGATGTCAGGCCCTTTTTCCAGGAGCAGAAAATGCAGCGGGGTATAGGGCAGCATGACGCCCAGGCAGGCGTTCCGGGGCGCCAAGGCTGGTGACAGGGACGCCCCAGCCCCGGGAGGACGTTTCGCGGCCAGCACAATGGGCCGGTGACAGGACTGCAGCAGTTCTCTTTCCTGTTGCGACAACAGCACATGTCCTTCCAGCACGGCCAGGGACCGGGCCATGAGGGCAAACGGTTTGCAGGGCCTGTTTTTTCGCTTGCGGAGACGCCGGACCGCCCGGTCATCGGCGGCATTCACCGCCAGATGAAATCCGCCCAGGCCTTTGACGGCCAGAATATCGCCCTGTTTGAGCCGGTCGGCTGCCAGGGCGACGGCAGAGTCCGGTCCGGCGATCCGTGTCCCCCTCCTGTCTGTCAAAAACACCTGGGGTCCACAGACCGGACAGGCATTGGGCTGGGCATGAAAGCGCCGGTCAGCGGGATTTTCATACTCGGCCCGGCAGTCCGGGCACATGACAAAATCCTTCATGGCGGTGCAGGGACGGTCATAGGGAATATCGGTGATGATGGTAAACCGGGGCCCGCAATGGGTGCAGTTGATAAACGGATACCCGTACCTCCGGTTTGACGGATCTCCCATCTCTTCAAGGCAGTCGTCACACACACACACATCCGGTGAGATCAGGGCGGCCCGGCCGGAAATGGGTCGGCTGGAAATGATACGAAAACCGGTCCCCCCCCGGACCGGCAGGGGCACGGCATCGATCCGGTCCACCCGGGCCAGGCGCGGCTGCCGGGCGGTGATGTCCGACATGAACCGATCCAGATCGTCGACCGTTCCTTCCACCCGGGCCATCACCCCTTCCCCGGTATTGGCGACCTCACCTGCTATCCGGTGTTCTCTGGCCAAAGAAAACAGAAACGGCCGGAACCCGACCCCCTGGACCACCCCCCGGATACTCAGCTGTCTGGCAACGCGGGCGGGTGTCATGCATCCGGGGGCGCAGGGTCGTTTTTCCCCGCATCCATGGCCAGTATACGGCGCATGTCCGCCAGGGTCTGGCGGGCCGCATCCTCGTCCAGCCGGCTGATGGCAAATCCGGCATGCACGATCACGTAATCGCCGATTTTTACATCATCCAGCAGCAGCAGGCTGGTTTCTCTCACCACCCCATCCACCGCCACTTTGGCAAGGCTGCCCTGAATCTCGATAATTTTTGACGGCACCGCCAGACACATATTGCTGTCACTCCCTTTCCAAAACAGGTCCCATTAGATATTGACGCACCACTATACCCGCAATCGGGCAAACCGGGCAACACTTAATTTAACCTTTTATGATTGCACCGCTCTGCCTGTTCATCTATAATCGGCTGCATGATCAAACCCGGCGAACAGATTCTCACTGCGGTTGCCGCAGCTGAAAACGGAGACATCTTCGACCTGCACGGATACGGGGCTGCAGGCTTTTCCGGAGATCAGCCCGTGCTGCTGACCCGTTCCCAGACCATTTGCCTGCCCCATGGCAGTGAACTGATGCTGCTGCCGGACCGGTTTCCCATTGTTTACAACCTGGCGGCTGACCGGTTTGAAACCCTGACTTGCAATCCCTTTGCACCCGATGAAAAGATTTTTCCCGTAGCCGTGTTCAACTCTCCGGGATATGTGAACCGCCATTTCTGTGCCTATGAGGCCCTGCCCCAGGCCCGGCCGTTGCCCCTTTTTTCATACGGGGCCGTGGGGTTTGGCAAGACATCTTTCCGTTCCGCCGCCCTGCAGGTGGATGCCGAACCCCGACAGGACCTGCGTCAGATGCCCCAGAAAAAGGTGCGCCAGGGGGTTGACCGCCTGCAGAAAAAATATCCGGACAACCGGCTGATGCGGCACCTGGAGACCTGTGCCCTGCATTACGGGTGTCCGGCCGGAAAAAATTTTTTTCTCCGGCGGTATGAAGCCCCTCTGCCCACCTCCCGGGTGTGTAACGCCGACTGCCTGGGATGCATCTCCCTGCAGACCGGCACCGGGGTGCACGCCTGCCAGGACCGCATTGCCTTCACCCCCACCGCCAGAGAGATCGCCGAGGTCGGCCTGGAACATATCCGGCATGTGTCCCGGGCGGTGGTGAGTTTCGGCCAGGGGTGCGAAGGCGAGCCCCTGACTGCATTTCATGTGATTCTGCCGGCCATCCGGATGATCCGGGAAGCCACGGACCAGGGCACCATCAACCTGAACACCAACGCCAGCCTGCCGGATCGTGTGAAATCCCTGTGTACCCAAGGACTGGACAGCATGCGGGTCTCCATGAACTCGGTGCGCAAAAAAAACTATACCGCCTATTTCAGGCCCCGGTCCTATGCGTGGGAGGATGTTCTTCAAAGCATCGATACCGCCAGGGAACACGGCAAATTTGTGGCCGTCAACTACCTGAACTGCCCGGGGGTTACCGATTCAAAAAAAGAGGTTGCCGCACTGTTTGATTTTATCCGCACCCATGACATCAACATGATCCAGTGGCGCAATCTGAATTTTGATCCCCGGCAGTATGTCGCCGCCATGGCGGCGGCGGCCCCGGGCGGCCCGCCCCTGGGCATGGCCGGCGTGATCCAGGCGCTCAAACAGGAATTTCCCCGCCTGATTCACGGATATTTCAACCCGCCCCGGGAGCGCTTTTGAAAAACATCACCCTCATCGACCAGACACTGCGGGAAGGCATGCAGTACCAGGGCGTGGTATTCTCTTTGGCCCAGCGTATCCGGATCCTCGAGTTCCAGGAGGCGCTGGGGGTGGATGTCTGCCAGGCCGGGTATCCCCCGGCCCATCCAAAAGAAGCCGCCATGGTCAAGGCGTTGGCAGACCATGCCGAAAAAAAGGGGTTCAGGATACGGGTGGCGGCCCTGGGCCGGGCCTTTCTGCCCGATGCAAAGATCCTGGTGGAGACCGGCATCCGGGATATCCATTTTCACCTGCACCTGAAACCCGGGACCCCGGACCGGGACCTTGAAAAAATCTTTTCAGACCTGTCGGCGGTGACCCGTTTTGTCCGCACAAAACAGCCCGGCGCCGTCATCAGCCTGGCCATGCTGGACATGGGAAAAACCCCGGAAACCCTGCTGGAAGCCTGCATCCGGCAGCTGTGCCGGGATCAGATCATTGACATTCTTTCTCTGCCCGACACCTCGGGCATCATGGCGCCCAACCAGGTGGCAAACCGCATCCGAAAGGCTGCGGCCCTGGCCGGAAAGATCCCTGTCTCCATCCACTGCCACAATGACCTGGGCATGGCCGCCGCCAATACCGTCATGGGAGTCCTGACCGGCGCCCGGGTGCTGGAAGTGTCGGCCCTGGGAATCGGGGAGCGCAACGGCATCGGGGACCTGTATCTCACCGCCCGGCTCCTGGCCGATCAGGGTGTCCGGTCCGGATTCCATCTGGCAGACCTGGACCGGATTCGTGCCTATTACGCTTTTGTGGACGCCATTGTCAGCAAACAGACCGGCCACGGACTGATCGCCCCCACCACCCCGGTGTTCGGTACGGCGGCCCACACCCATGTGGCCGGCACCCATGCCCACGGGTCCTTCGGCACCTCATCCACCCCGGATTTTTTCCTGAACCTGCTGTGCGGCAGACATCTGGTCAAAAATTATCTGGCCCGGCACAATATCGGATTCAACCCGGACCGGCTGGATGCCATCACCGCCGCCGTCAAGGACTTCAGCGTTCAAGAGGGACGGCGCCTTGAAAAAAACGAGGTCCGGCACATCGCCCGGACATTTTTATGAAACAGCCTGCCATGAAAAAACAGGTTGCAAAACAGGTAAGGATCTGATTAAATTGGCGGTTAGCTGTTTTTTCAGGCATGAAAACCATAAGGAAAAAGGAAACGCGTGACCATCGATTATTCAGGGATCGTGGTGGTGGCGGGCAATTACGGAAGCGGCAAGACCGAAACCGCCGTCAACCTGGCAGCGGCCTGCCGGAAAACCGGCAAAAGCGTGACCATCGCTGATCTGGACCTGGTGAATCCCTATTTCAGGACCCGGGAGGCCAGGGTCCCGCTGGAAGCGCTGGGGATCAAGGTCGTGCTGCCGGACCGGCAGTACCTGCATGCGGACCTGCCGATCCTGGCCCCGGCAGTGGCGGGCAGCCTCCGTCAGCCGGCGGACGTGACCATTCTGGATGCCGGCGGCGATGACGTGGGGGTGACGGTACTGGCGTCCCTGGCATCGGTACTAAAAGACCGGCCGGTGCAGATGCTTCAGGTGATCAACGCCTTCCGGCCCTTTACCGGGGACGTGGCCGGGTGCATCAAGATGAAGCAGGCCATCGAAGCCGCCGCAAAGATAAACTTCACCGGGTTGGTATCCAATGCCAACCTGCTCGATGACACCACCGTGGATCATATCTGCCAGGGATACGAACTGGTGCGGCAGGTGTCGGCCCGAACCGGCCTGCCGCTTGAATTCATCACCGCGTCTGAAAAGGTGCGCAGACTGCTTGATCCGGATCGGTTTTCCTGCCCGATACTGACCATTGACAGACAGTTGCTGCCGCTCTGGAAACGCACTTGAACCCGGGAATATGCATATAAAAACCGACACAAACAGATACAAGGAGTTATATTTATGGCATTTCAACACAAAATTGATGACGAGCGCTGCAAGGGCTGCGGCCTGTGCGTCCACTTCTGCCCCAAGACCGTTCTGGAAATCACCGACAAGGTGAATGCCAAGGGGCATTTCCCCGCATTCCAGGCCAGGCCCGAAGACTGCATTCACTGCACCATCTGCTGTATCATGTGCCCGGATGCGGCCATCACCATCACTGAAACCCAGACCGCATGAAAACCGGAAACAAAATCAACTTCTGATCCCAAGGAAAAAATAATGGCAAAAGTACTGATGAAAGGAAACGAGGCCATCGGCGAGGCTGCCATCCGGGCAGGCTGTAAAAATTATTTTGCGTATCCCATCACCCCCCAGTCCGAAGTGGCGGAATATCTGGTGAAACGGCTGCCTGAAGAGGGCGGGGTGTTTCTCCAGGGTGAAAGCGAAGTGGCGGTGGGATATATGATTTTCGGGGCTGCGGCCGCCGGCGAACGGGTCATGACCACCTCCTCCTCTCCGGGCATCAGCCTGATGAGCGAGGCTCTTTCCTATATTGCGGCCGCCCAGTGTCCGGCCGTGTTCGTCAATATTGTCCGGGGCGGACCGGGTCTGGGAGGGATTCTGCCTTCCCAGGGAGATTATTTTCAGGCCACCAAGGGCGGGGGCCACGGGGACTACCACCTGCTGGTCATGGCGCCGGACGGGGTCCAGGAAGCGGTGGAGATGACCATGAAAGCCTTTACCCTGGCGGAAAAATACAGAGGCCCGGTCATGATCCTGGGGGACGGGCTCATCGGACAGATGATGGAACCGGTGGAATTTCCCGATGATTTGAAAACCGAGCCCACCAACAAGGATGACTGGGCCACCAACGGCATGGATTTTCGGAAAAGCAAAAAACGCAATCTGGTCAAGTCACTGTTTCTGGACCCTGCGGCACTCAACAACCACAACCTGGCCCTCAAAGCCAAGTATGAACAGATGAAAAAAGAGGAGGTGCAGTTTGAGCTTTACAACGGCAACACCGACTACCAGGTGCTGATCACCTCTTACGGCACCATGAGCCGGGTGTGCAGAACCGCCATTGACATGCTCAAGGAGCAAGGCATTGAGGTGGCCATGCTGCGTCCCAAAACCCTGTTTCCGTTTCCGGAAAAAGCCGTGTTTGAAGCCTCGGGCAAAGAGAGCTGCAAAGCGGTCATCAGCATTGAAATGAGCATGGGCCAGATGGTGGAAGATGTGGATCGCTGCGTCAAAGGCCGGCGGCCGGTGGAATTCTACGGAGAGTGCGGCGGTGAAATCCCGTCCCCGGAAAAAATTATCGACGTTATCAAAGGACTGTTATAGGAGCACACCATGGGAAAGACATTTTCAGCGCCAAAAGCACTCAGCACGAACCACACCCATTACTGTCCCGGATGCACCCATGGTATTGTCCACCGCCTGGTGGCCGAAGCCATCGATGACTTAGGAATTCAGGGAAGAACCATAGGCATCGCCCCGGTGGGGTGCGCGGTGCTGGCCTACAACTATTTTGACCTGGACTTTCAGGAAGCGGCCCATGGACGGGCACCGGCCATGGCCACGGGCATCAAGCGGGTCCGGCCGGACCTGATGGTCTTCACCTACCAGGGGGACGGGGACCTGGCCAGCATCGGTATGGGGGAGATCATCCATGCCGCCAACCGGGGGGAAAAATTCACCACCATCTTTATCAACAACGCCATCTACGGCATGACCGGCGGGCAGATGGCCCCCACCACCATGCCGGGGCAGCGGGCCACCACGGCCCCGTTCGGGCGGAACACCGAAGAAACGGGCATGCCTATCCGCATGGCCAACCTGCTGGCAGAGCTGGTGACCCCGGGATACATCACCCGGCAGGCCGTACTCAAGCCCCAGCAGGTGAACAAGACGAAAAAAGCCATCAAGCAGGCCTTTCAATACCAGCTGGAAAACCGGTGCTTCAGTTTTGTGGAAGTGGTTTCCACCTGCCCCACCAACTGGGGACTGACACCCCTGGATGCCCTGAAATGGGCCGAGGACACCCTGCTGCCCTACTATGAACTGGGGGATTTCAAAGTCCCGGAATAGGCGGATTTTCCCATTGTGCTTCCATTACCCTAATATGTTTGGAGAAACCCATGCAGACTGAAATAAAATTTGCAGGATTCGGCGGCCAGGGCATCCTGCTCAGCGCAAAGCTCCTGGCCTATGCAGCAATGAAACAGGGATACTTTGTGGCCTGGGTGCCATCCTATGGCCCTGAAATGCGCGGCGGTACCGCCTATTGCACCGTGGTGATCAGCGACCGTCTCATCGGATCACCCATCATCAAGAATCCCACGCACCTGGTGGCCATGAACCGGCCGTCCCTTGAAAAATTTGAAAATGACGTCAAACCCGGCGGCATCATTTTCATCAACTCCTCCCTGATCCCTGTCAGAAGCCGGCGTACCGACATCATACAGCTGGTGGTGCCGGTCAATGACATTGCCATTGAAGCCGGGTCGGGTCGGGCCGCCAATATCGTCGCCCTGAGTGCGTTTGCCGCCAAAAGCGGACTGGTGGACCTGGATCTGCTCAAAGACTGTGTCAAGGAGGAGTTTGCCGCCAAGCCCAAAATCATCCCGTTAAACATGGATGCCTTTGACCGGGGGGTGAAAGTCGGCCAGAGTGCCTGACCGCCGGATGTTGACCACACAGTTAAGTTAACCTGGAAAATAGAGGGGGGAACGCCATGATCCGAATTGAGATATCCTTGTTTCTTAAAAACGTACCCGGGGAGCTGGCCAGACTGACCGACCTGTTCGGGAAGGCCGGCATCAATATTGACGCCATTACCATTCAGGATGCGTCCGCCTATGTCCAGAATCTGTTTGAGGCCAGAGGCAAATCCCTGAAGCGGCTGGCATCGTCCGCCAGCTACAGCTCCATGCGCAGAGATTCCGCCGACTTTGCCCTGGTGCGCCTGCTCACCGACAATCCCGAGGCATCCGTGGCCCTGTTGAAGGACAGCGATTATCTGTTTGACACAAAGGAAGTGGTGGCCGTGGACATCACCAACAAGCCCGGGGAGTTTGCCAAGATCACCAAAAAATTCGGAGAGGAACAGATCAATATCAACTATGTATATGGATCGGTGTCCGCTGCCGACGGCAAATGCCTGTTCGTGTTCTGCCCCGAGGATGTGGCCTTTGCCGAATCCATCTTCAAGGACGGCACCTACTGAAAACAACCGGGGTCAGGCCTTGCATTTTTGATGTTTCCTGCGAGGCCTGACCCCGACTTCTAAAGAAACATCAAAAATGCCAGGCCTGACCCCGGGTTTTACCGGGTTTTAAGGCTTTCGTTTGTCCTTGAGGATATTGTTGGAGATCACGATGCGCTGGATCTCGGAGGTGCCTTCGTAGATGGTGAACACCCGGGCGTCCCGGTAGAGGCGCTCCACCACATAATCTTTGGTGAACCCATACCCCCCGTGCATCTGGATGGCCCGGGCCGTCACCTCGTTGACCATTTCCGAGGCGAACAGCTTGGCCATGGACGCCGCTTTGGTATAAGGTTCCTTCCGGTCCTTCATGGAGGCTGCGGAAAACATGAGCTGCCGGGCGGCTTCGATCTGGGTGGCCATGTCCGCAATCTGGAAACGGATGGCCTGGTGCTTGGTGATGGGCACCCCGAACTGCTTTCGCCGGGAGGCGTAGGCCACTGCCGCATCAAAGGCGGCCTGGGCCACCCCCAGAGACTGGGCCGCGATACCGATACGGCCGCTGTCCAGGCCGGCCATGGCAATCTTGAACCCGTCCCCTGCTTTTCCCAGCATCTGGGACGCCGGTACCCGGCAGTCCTCAAAGATCAGGTCGGTGGTGTCGGATGCGCACAACCCCATCTTGTCTTCTTCATGGCCCACAATCAGCCCCGGGGTATCCTTGGGGATGATGAAACAGGAGATCCCCCTGTGGCCGGCATCCGGATCAGTCTTGGCGGTGATCAGCACCACCCCGGCATGCTTGCCCGAGGTGATGAACCGCTTGGTACCGTTGATCACATAATGACCGCCGTCCTTTACGGCGGTGGCAGCCTGGGATACCGGGTCGGAACCGGCATCCGGTTCCGTGAGCCCGAAGGCCCCGATAATCTTCC
>DATHSR010000280.1:0-3804 GCA_035464035.1 Desulfotignum sp.
CGTCAAAAATGCAAGGCCTGACCCCATCTACATCTAGCAGATGCGGGGGAGCTGGTCGCCGGTGAGCATGTCCACCGGGCGGCGGCCGCCCACAGCGGTCTGGAGAAACACCCGTCCCGGGTCCCGGTCCGTGACTTCGCCGATGACGGCGGCATCGGCCCCGAACCGGTCGGCCCGGATGATCTCCAGCACCTGTCGGGCATCATGCTCCGGCACCACGGCGATGAGCTTGCCTTCATTGGCAATGTACAAGGGATCAAACCCCAGCAGTTCACACACCCCCCGGACCGCATCCTTCACCGGCAACGCCCTTTCATACAGGGTCATGCCCGCCTTTGACCGGACGGCGATCTCGTTGAGGGTGGTGCCCACCCCGCCCCGGGTGGGATCCCGGAGCACATGGATATCGCACCCGGATGCCGTGATTGCCGCCACCATGTGATTCAGGGGTGCGGAATCGGTTGCCAGGACCGTATCAAAGGCCAGGTTTTCCCGGGCGGTGAGAATGGCGATGCCGTGGTCGGCCATGGTGCCGCTGAGAATGATTTTGTCGCCGGGAACCGCCCGGCTGCCGGACACATCAACCCCCAAAGGAACAATGCCCACCCCCGAGGTGTTGATGAAAATCTTGTCCGCCTTGCCCCGGGGCACCACCTTGGTGTCCCCGGTGACGATGGATACGCCGGCAATGTCCGCGGCCCGGGCCATGGTTTCCAGGATCTTCTTCAGATCCCTGAGGGGCAGGCCCTCCTCGATGATGAGTCCGGCACTGATATACAGCGGTGCCGCCCCGCACATGGCAATGTCGTTCACCGTGCCGTTGACGGCCAGATCCCCGATGTTGCCGCCGGGAAAAAAAATGGGGTCCACCACATAGGAATCGGTGGAAAACGCCATCCGTCCGGCGGGCATCTCACACACGGCCCCGTCATCCTGGCGGGCCAGCAGCCGATTGTGAAACAGCGGAAGAATCAGGTCGGAAAACATGGCGTGGGAGGCCTTGCCCCCGGCGCCATGGTCCAGCAGCACCGCATCGTCATCTTTCATGGAACCTCTCCTGTGTTCAGGTATCTTCCTGGATGACCGAAAGCGCGTCACTCAGGTTCAGTTCCAGCATCTTAACACTGGCCAGCACCCGTTGCAAGTTCCGGTTGAGCGCGGGAAAATCTGTGGTGCGGTCCGCCAGCGCCGCCGCAGTGTTTTTCAGGCAGACAATCTGTTCATCGATGGCGGCCAGTGCCCGGGGGTCGGTTGTGTCCTGCATCGCCTGGGATTCCTTTCATGGGTTACAGGGTGTCTTTTTTCCGCAGGTCCTTGAACCGGCGGGCCTTGAGCTTGTAACGGGGCAGGGTGCCGTGTTCGAAGAACCGGATGTCATACCCCAGGTTGGTCTTGAGCCGCAGCTGATCCCGGAGTCCGGATTCCACGTCCGTCTGCCGCACGCCCGGCTGCAGCTCCACCTTCAGGGTGATGTGATCCACATCCCCGGGCCGTTCCACGATGAGTTCATACTCATCCCCCAGCCCGTCAAAGGCGCGGACCACCGCTTCCACCGCCGCCGGGCTCAGCAGCACCCCCTTGACCTTGGTGATGTCGTCGGCCCGGCCGATGACCCCGCCTTTGATGAGCCGGAAGGTCCGGCCGCAGGTGCAGGGGTTTGGATCCCACTCGATCACGTCCTTGGAATCAAACCTTATGCAGGGCTGGGCCATGCGGTCCAGGGCCGTGATCACCATTTTCCCCCTGATGCCGGGTTCGGTGACGGGGGCCCCGGTTTCCATGTCCTCGATCTCCACCAGGAACATGGCCTCGTTCACATGCATGCCAAAGGGCTGGTGCCGGCATTCATAGGACCAGGCCCCGATCTCGGTGGCGCCGGAATGGTCGAACACCCTGGCGCCGAAGGCCTCTTCCATGCGTTTTTTGGTGGCCGGGATCCCGGCGCCGGGCTCGCCGGCACAGGTGATCTTGTTGATGGACAGGGTGGCCGGATCGATGCCCAGCTTGATTTTGGCCACATCGGCCATGCGCAGCACATAGGTGGGGGTGGCCATCATGGCGGTGGCGGAAAGTTCCTGGATCTTGAGAATCCGTGCCTGGGTGTCCAGGACCCCGCCGGGCACCACCTCGCATCCCAGTTTTTCAGCGCCGTAATGACCGGCCCAGAACGCCACGAAAATATTGTAGCCAAAGGGCAGGAACACCCGGTCAGCGGCCCGGTATCCCTGGGACCAGAGGATATAGGCCCAGCACTCGGCCCACCATTCCCAGTCCTGCCAGGTATCGGGCTGGTACACCGGCTGTCCGGTGGTGCCCGAGGTCTGGCGGAAGGCAGACACTTCCTCCAGCGGCACGCACAGCGCATCCCCGTAAGGAAACGGGTCCTTGTTCTGAATGGCCTGCATCATGGATTTTTCCACCTTGGGCACACGGCGCACATCTTCCAGGGTGCGGATGTCATCGGGGGTGATGCCGGCGGCATCATACAGGGATCTGTGAAATTTTGAATGCCGGTAGGCCCAGGTGAAAATGCGCTTGAACTTGAACAGCTGCAGCTTTGCCAGCTGCGGTCCGGGAAGGGTCTCCAGAAACGGATTCCAGAATTCGCTGTGTGTCATCAGATCTTCCTTATTGTTTAAAGCCTGCCAGGGTGGCTTTGACAAAATCCACGATCTCCTGTCCGTCAAACCCGTTCTGGTTCATTTTTTCAATATAGTCATCCACCACCGGGGCGATGGCCGCCTGCCACCGTGCCGATTCCGCATCTGACAGGGTGATCACTTCCCGGTTCAGGCTTTCGAGAAATTCCATGCCCTCCCGGTCGGAATCGTCCCAGGCCTGGCCGTGGCGGTCGGCCCATTCCCGGTTGATCTCCTCGATCACCGGCTTGAGGTCATCGGGAATCTGTTCCCACTTGGCTTTGTTCATCACCACGTAAAAAGAGGAGGTATAGGCGATGGCGGTGCTCAGGGTGAGATAATCCACCACCTCTCCCATGCGCCAGCCCTTGTTGGTTTCAATGGGATACAACGCTCCCTGGACGATGTTTTTCTGCAGGCTCTGGTAAAGATCGGGCATGGGCATGGGCACCGGGGTGCCGCCCAGGGCGGCGATCATCTGGGCCGAGGTGCCGTGGCCCCGCAGCTTCATCCCCTTGAAATCCTCCAGGGTTTTCACCGCCTTGCCGGCGGTGTGCAGCAGGCCGGCGCCGTGGGCATGCAGGTACATCACCTTTGTGTCCTGCAGCTCTTGGGGCTGAAATTTCTCATACACCGCATTCACCACTTTGGTGGCGGTGATGCCGCTGTCATAGCCCAAAGGCAGGTCCACCGCCTCCATCACCGGAAACCGTCCCCGGGTATAGGCAAACAGGCTCAACCCGATATCCGACAGCCCGGACACCACCCCGTCGTAGTTCTGGGTGCCTTTGGTCAGGGTCTGGCCGGGGAAATACTGCACCGTCACCCGGCCGTTGGTGCGTTTTTCCACCTCATCGCACCAGGCCTGGGCCAGCTGGCTCTGGACATGGGTGGGGGGGAAAAAATTGGAATAGTTCAGTGTAACGGGTTTGGCGTAAACAACGGTTCCCCAGAACACCAGGGCGGCGGCCGTAAAAAAGAACCAGAAAAAACCAGAAAGTCTCTGCATCACATTCATCTCCTGCTAAACGTTGTTGTGGAACTGCGTGTGATGACCCGAAGGTCAAGCCGGGGACTGCCGGATATCCATCACCTCCTTTCTTGTGTGTTGAAAGCAGTGTTGCAGGTTCCAGTGTTACCGTGAATTAAGGCAGGATGCAAGGGG
>DATHSR010000281.1:0-3969 GCA_035464035.1 Desulfotignum sp.
CTCTTTTCTTTCCCTCAGCGGTGGAATGTCCAGTTCAATCCCCCGGATCCGCTCATACAGTTTGCTGTTGAAAACCCCCTGATCAACCCTGGTTTTAATTTCTTTCCTGGCCGCCACGATAAACCGGACATCCATCCGGAAACCAGCGCCATCCACAACCCTGCCGGTGGATTTACATTCGAGTATCTGAAGCATCTCTTCTTGTGTCTGAATCGGCATGTTCTCAATATGATCCAGAAAAATGGTGCCTGAAAAATCATTGTCATTTTTTACACCATTGGATTCAGATCCGGCCACAGGGGCGAGGGAGGCAACAAGCTCTTTGAATCTGAAATCAAGGCTGAAACAGCCGCAGTCGAACGCCAGAAAACGCTGATTTTTCCGGTGGCTGAGCCGATGGATGGTCCGTGCGGTCAGCTCCTTGCCGGTTCCGGTTTCGCCATAAATGATAACCGGACAGTCCAGTTCTGAAAGCCTATGAACATTTTTGCGCAGCCGCTGCATCTGGAGGGTTTCACCGATGATCCTGGGCGGATCGATATGTTCCGCAGCAAGACTGCCGGATGAGGGGACCGTTCCAGAAGGCGGAGGGTTGATCACAAACACATTGCCCTCACCGGCGGTCTGCCGGATCACTTCCCACAGCCCGGCCATGGCATCTTTTTCAAAATACATGGCTCCCAGGGCCTCGGTGGCCTGTCTGGTTTTTTCACTGCCGTAGCCGGTAAGCAAAACCGTTTTCAGGTCCGGTAACATTTCCCTGAGCTTTGTGATGGTCACCAGACCGTCCATGTCCGGCATTTTCAGATCCACGATGGCCAGGTCGATACGGGTTTTTTTTGCAATCTCTAAAGCCTGGACCCCCGAGGAGGCCTTGACGGGCTCAAATCCCAGCAGCGAAATGCGTTGAGCCATGGAATTTAGCAGCCGCTCCTCGTCGTCCACCAGCAGAATATGTTTTTTATCGGCGTTCATCTGTTGTTTCTCAAGTTCCCTGCCTGTACTGGCATCCTTCCGGCCAACGCCCTGAACCATACCTGGGGCAACTTTTTCGATCTGCTCATTTCCGGTCATGCTCAAGGCGGTGTCCTCCCGGATCACCCCGTATTCATATCAGGAAATCAACAAAAAATCGATGACAACTTTGCCAGTTTCAGCTCAACCCATACGCCATGGTTGAATTCTTTATTTAACGGTCGGTGTTACACCCCGTAGAACAGATAGATGATCAACAGTTCAACAGAAAGGAAAATACCTGTCATGATGATGCCTGCTTTGGCATAGTCCATGGTCCTGTAACCGCCGGGCCGCATCACCAGGGCGTTGACCTGGTGTGTCGGCAGGACAAAGCTGTTGGACGCGGACAGGCCCACCACCAGGGCCGCCATCCTCGGATCCGCACCAGCCATGATCGCCATGTTCATACAAAGGGGAACCAGCAGTACCGTGGCCCCCACATTGGAAATCACCAGCGTGAAGAACGTGGTCATGATACCGATCACCGCCAGCAGTACAATCGGGGCCGGGGTGCCGATCAGTCCCAGAACCCCCTGGGCGATAAAGGCGGCGGTTCCGCTTTTTTCAAATGCAATCCCCAGGGGAATCAGTCCGCCGAGCAGAAAAACAGTCATCCAGTCCACAGCGCCGTATGCCTCATCAATGGTCAGCACCCCTGTGATGATCATGCCCAGCGCGCCTGACATCAACGCCACGGCAAGGGCGGTATCAAAAAAAATCACCTGAAAAAGGGCAATGGCCAGCCAGACAACCGCAAGGGCGGCTTTCTGGGGACGAAGAATTTCCCCTTCCAGCGGGGAGGCAAACACCAGCGATCTGGGCTTGGGTTTGTTGTTCAGAATATGAAATTTATCCCATGGTCCCTGAAGAAGCAGGGTGTCGCCCTTGCTCAACGGAATGAACGTCAGGCCGCTGTAGATTTTTTTATTGTCTTTAAACAGAACCAGGGGATTGAGCTGATAATGCTGTTTGAAATTCACTTCATTGAGCGTCTTGCCGATCAGATCGGATCTGGGAGAGACGACTGCCTCGGCAAACCCTGCATTGGTATTGGCCAGCGTATCCGCAAAGGTCTCCAGCGCATCTTTTATCTGCCAGCCGTATTCTTCCGCCAGCTTTTCGATATTTTCTTTTTTCCCGACAACTGCCACATCACAGTTGGAAGAAATGACCTCATTGCTTCTGGGAACATGATTGACGGTCTTGACGGAAGGTACGCTGATCGCGATCACGGTGACCAGAAATTTGGCCCTGACGGTCAGGTCCTCAAGCGTGCCTGTGACCCCGGTCTCAGGCACGTGGAGTTCGACGATACTGTCGACTCCCTGGTATTCTCTGGTCAGAATCTCAGAAGCCCCTCTGTTGAACTTTCCGGTATGGGCCGGAAGGACGAACCTCCCGAACACCATAAAATAGATGAGGGCTGCCGCCACCAGGCAGAGCCCGATGGGCGTCTGGGTAAACAGTCCGAACGGTGCCAGTTTTTCTCCGCCGACCACCATCAGATCGTTCAAGAGGATGGTGGGACTGGCCCCCACAAGGGTGATCGTCCCGCCGATAATGGCGCAGAAGGCCATGGGCATCAACACCCTGGAGGTGGGGATCCCCATGCGTTTGGATATTCTCTGGGTGACGGGCAGAAACAGTGCGGCAGCTCCGATATTCTGCATTATACTGGAAATCAGGGCAACGGCACCGGCAATGAACAGAATGATCTTGTTTTCACTCTTGCCGGCCAGGGCCATGATCGGCTTGGCAACCCGGTTCATCACCCCTGTTTTGTCGAGCCCCGCCCCGATGATGATCACCGCGATGATGGAACATACCGCGTTGCTGGAAAGGCCTGAAAAGGCTTCCTTTGATGTAACCAGGCCCATCAGGGGAAGAAGGACCATCATCATGATTCCCACGACATCCACCCGGACCCATTCAAAAACAAATAAACAGATCACGAAAACAAGGACGATCATTGTCAATATCATATCAGGTGTCATTCAAACAATTCTCCGTTTAATAGGTGTCATCACAAGGATCAACACTGTTTTTTTCACAGAAACCGCTATTTTTTATTCCGGAAAAAATAACACAGCATGGAGACCGCACAGATCAAAGCGATTCCAAAAACAAACCGGGTGCTCATGAGTTTTCCTCCTTAATCGATGGAATAGACACAAAACGTCTGGGCAATGACCGGTTCCTTGTCTTCCAGGGACCCCAGACTTTTGAGAATTTTTCTGAAAAATCCCCAGAAACGTCCCATATCTTCTTTTTCAAAATAAAATGATTCAAGGGATTCTGTGGCCTCCCTGAGTTTTGAATCCCCATGCCCGGTCAAAAGAGAGCTGGGAATGGTGCTGTCAATTTTCTTTACCCTGGCGATCAGGTCGAGGCCGTCCATATCCGGCAGCCGCTGATCGATGATTGCCAGATGGACCGGATTTGTCTGCAAAATATCCAGCGCCTCCATGCCGGTGAGGGCGGTAAGCGGCTTGTATCCCTGGAGCCGTATCCTGTCTGCCACCGCATTCAGGAATTTGGGATTGTCATCCACCAGCAATATGTGAATCTCACCGTGAGACCGGGCCGGATCAGACGGTCTGGTTCTGGCTTTCCCTTTTGCCGCACCTGCCGGATTTTCCGTGATGATAAATTCAGGCTTTCCATATTCCTCAACTATCGCGTCAATGGCCGTATCAATATCTGAAAAATGTACCATATGGGCAAATTCAAGGTTCAGATCCATTGCCTTTTGGCAAAAACCCGCAGCGTTCCGGTCGGAATTTTTCTTGAACTCATCAAACGCCGTATCATGGGCATTAGAAAAAAATGCTGTGATATCATGGGAGAGATTGGCACAATTCACGGCAATGATGCCGCAATCCATCCGCTTTGCCATCTCCAGGGTGTAGGAGACCATTTTTTCAGGGAACAGACTCTCATAGGTGGCCACGG
>DATHSR010000282.1:0-3364 GCA_035464035.1 Desulfotignum sp.
AATTTATGGAGATCCCTGCCGGCGTGAGGCAGAGATCAATTTTTTCAGATATCGGTTTATTTTGAAATCATTTTTTTTCTGCACCGGAGGGCAGCGAACAAGCGTGGGTGATTTTGGGAGTGAACCGCCGGGGCGGCGTCAGAACGGGTTTTCCGGCAGCAGCGGCCAGGCCTGTCAGCATCCGGGAAAACACATACTGGTGGAACGGATACAGGGCATACCAGTAGGCAATGCCGAAAATCCCTCTGGGCAAAAACCGGGACAGCAGCGTCAGTGTACACCGGTCCGGGGCTGTCCGGGTGATGAGAATTTCAAGCAGGGCCTGGCCCGGCAGTTTCATTTCCGCCACCAGCAACAGCCGGTAAGGTTTGTCCACTTCCAGCACCCGCCAGAAATCCAGAGCATCCCCCACCCGCAGTGTGTGCCTGGACCGCCGGCCCCGCTGGAGTCCCACTCCCCCGGAAATCACATCCAGCAGCCCCCTGATTTTCCATAAAAGATCTGCGGCATAATAACCGGTGGTCCCTCCCATCTGTTCCACAGCCGGCCACAGGTCCTGTGCCTCTCCCGCCAGAGTTGCCCGGTATCCGCACGCCAGGATGGTCCCCCCGGAATAGTCGGAATCTCCGCAATGGGCCCACTCCGGATACAGCAGTGCCCCGGCATCGGCCCAGCAGGTATCCACCTGTTCCTGCCGGATCCGGTCCAGGGCCCGTTCAATGGCCTGGCTGCAGGTGAGCAGGTCCTGGGGGATGATGGTTCGGATGCGGTTTTCAGTGCAGATCGTGGGCAGGCTCAGCCCTTCAGCCAGGGGTCTGGCAATGGCGGCCGGCACAGGGGTCACCAGGTGAATCCACAGCGAAGACAGCCGGGGGGACAGCACCGGCACCGGGATCATCACAGGTGCGGGCAGGCCGGCCTGCCGGGCGAAAATGGCAAACAGGTCCCGGTAGGACACGATGTCCGGGCCGCCGATGTCAAAGGTCTGGCCCCGGGTTTCCGGGTGCTCCAGGCAGCCTTTGAGGTATCCCAGCACATTGGAGATGGCAATGGGCTGGGTGGGCATGCTCACCCATTTCGGGGTGATCATGACCGGCAGCCTTTCCGCCAGATACCGCAGAATCTCGAAGCTGGCGCTGCCGGACCCCAGGATCATGGCGGCCCTGAGCACCGTGGCAGGCACCGGGCCGCTCTGTAGAATTTTTCCCACCTCGTTTCTGGAAACCAGGTGCCGGCTGATCTGTTTGTGGCTGATATCCCCCAGGCCCCCCAGATAGATGATATGATCAGCCCCCTGATCGGCGGCAGCGGTCACCATGTTGGCGGCCCCGGTTCTGTCCGCATTCCGGTATGCGCCTTTCTGGGAGATCATGGAGTGCACCAGGTAATAGATGGTTCCGCAACCGGCCACCGCTTTCTGCAGGGAGGCCGGGTCCATGATATCGCCCGAGACCAGCTGGATGCCGGGATCACTCCCCCAGGGCCGGCCCGCCATTTTTTCAATGGACCGTCCCATGGCCCGGACCTTGTATCCGGCGGACAGCAGCAGCGGAATGAGCCGGCCCGCCACATATCCGGTGGCGCCGGTCACCAGGACAGGTCTGTCTGCTGCTTGATTCATGGCAAATTCCTGATGTTAATAGTTGTCCTGCAACGTATCAGATGTTAAGGGAAAAGACCATAGAAATATGGCCGGCCCCGTCTGATCGCCTGTGATGGCCCTGACGGGGGGTCCTGTTGTGGTTGCCTTTGGAAACATTATCTGGTAACAGGACTGAAGCAATTTCCTTTTGGGGGAATCATAAAAAAAGGGAGCCGCCATGGATATCCGGAATCTCAAGCTGTTCTGCCACCTGGCCCGGACCCTGCATTTCGCCGGAACCAGCCAGGCCTGCCATATCACGCCCTCGGCTTTGACCCGACTGATCCAGCGCCTGGAAGCCGAGGTGGGGGAACCGTTGTTTCTCCGGGATAACCGGTCCGTGGCGCTGACCCATGCGGGAAAAATTTTCAAGGCATATGCCGATGACGTCATCGGGCGATGGGAAGAGTTCCAGACACAATTGTCCGGGGAGACCGACCTCAAAGGGGAACTGTCCGTGTTCTGTTCGGTGACCGCCGCCTACAGCATTCTGCCGGAACTGGTCCGCCGGTACCGGGAACGGCATCCCCGGGTGCAGCTGAGGCTGGAAACCGGGGATGCGGCCAAAGCGTTGTCCAAACTGGCCCAGCAGGAGGCGGATGCGGTGATCGCCGCAGCCCCCGTCAGGCTGGATCCCCGATTCTGCTTCCGGCAGATGGCGGTCAGTCCCCTGGTGTTCATTGCGTCCCGCCGATTTCCCGGTATGCTGGCTTTCCGGAAAGGGAAGATCGACTGGGAAAAAACTCCCCTGATCATCGCAGATTCAGGCCTGAGCCGGGAGCATTTCAATCAGTGGCTTGCCAGGCATCGGATCACCCCTGACATTTATTCCCAGGTGTCCGGCCATGAAGCCATCATCGCCCTGGTGAATCTGGGGTGCGGGATCGGGCTGGTGCCGGAACTGGTGCTGGAAAAAAGCCCGTTTGCCCATGAGATAAAGGTTCTTGGCGATGCCCCGAAACTTCCGGATTTTGTCATCGGACTGTGCACCCGGCAGAAGCTGTTGTCCAGTCCCCGGATCAGCGCGTTATGGTCTCTGGCCGGCAATTTTTCCGATTGAAATTTCTCCCTTGGCACAGGGATGGGTCTTGTGCTATAGCCTGAAACAGCGGCTCAATCCAATTCATCCATTTTTCAAAAAAAGGAGGTGCTGCCTATGGGGTGACTTGAAATTGCATTTTCATGGGATGTTGCGTCGTTTTCTGCAAAACTGCCTAATTTTTAAAAGGAGATATGCCCAATGAAGAAGATACAGATCTTGTCTGCCGTTTTATTATTCACCCTGTTGTCTGCCGGAGTGGTGGCAGCCCAAACCACCTTCATCAGTATCGGCACCGGCGGCACCGGTGGCATTTATTATCCGTACGGCGGGGGTGTGGCTGAAATCTGGTCCAAGCATGTGGAAGGGGTCAGGGCAGTGGCCGAAGTCACCGGCGCCAGTGTTGAAAACATCAAACTGGCCCACAAGGGGGAGACCGTCATCGGTCTGGTCATGGGGGATGTGGCCATGGCTGCCTATAACGGCACCGATGCCTTTGCGGATAACAAGCAGAATGTACTCACCCTGGCCACCATGTATCCCAACCTGCTTCAGGTGGTGGCCCTGAAAAAAAGCGGCATCACCGATATCGCGCAGGTCAAGGGGAAAAATATCAGTACCGGCAGTCCGGGCAGCGGCACCAACTTCATGGCTGAAGCGGTCCTCAAGGCCCTGGATATCCC
>DATHSR010000283.1:0-2653 GCA_035464035.1 Desulfotignum sp.
CGCTGCCGGACATGGGGACCTCCGAGCACGGGTACGGCCTGCTCATGAAAGCGCTGTTCAAACGGGCCGTCACCGGAGAAGGCTCCCGCCTGGACATGTCCATGTTCGAGTCCTCGGTGTCCTGGCTCACCGTGCCCATCGCTCTGGGAAAAAGTTTCAATACCCCCATTACCCGCCGGGGCAATACCCATGAATTTTTCTGTCCCGTGTCGGTATACCCGACCCAGGACGGGTTCGTGTACCTGGCCGTGGGCAATGACCGGCAGTGGGCCGCCATGACCGCCCAGGAGATGTTCAGGTCCCTGGACAAAGCGGAATACAAGAAAAATCAGGGCCGGATCAGGGATGTGGCCACCCTCAACCAGGCCATCAACCAGATCACCCGCAATCATGCCACAGCCGAACTCATTGATCTGTTCACCGCCATCACCGTGCCCATCTCCCCCATCAAGGGGGTGGATGAGGTGACTGCAGACCCGCTGGTGAAAAAACGCCTGCTGTCATCGAGTGATCCTGTTTCCGGCATCGAACTGACCCTGGCCCCGCCCCCCAACATGACCCCGTTTCTGGAGGGCCGTGACCGCACCCTGACTTTTCCCCCGCGGTTCGGGGAGCACAACCAGGCGGTTTACGGAGATGTCCTGGGATACACCCCGGACACGCTGGCACAGTTCAAGCAAAAAGGTATTATATAAGACAGATGAAGCTCAATGCCATAGGAGAACGAAAATCTCTGGGAGAGGATGTATATGACCACCTCAAACAGGCCATCATCGACCAGGATATCGAACCCGGTGCCCGGCTGGTGGAAAACCGTATCGCCCAGATGCTGGGCATCAGCCGGACCCCGCTGCGGGAGGCCCTGCACAAGCTGGAGCGGGAGGACTGGATCGAAAAGGTTTCGTCCGGCGGGTTCAAGGTGATGACCCTTTCCCGGCAGGATATCGAGGAGACCTTCGGGATAAGGTCTGTGCTGGAGGCGTATGCGGCCCGCCTGGCCGCGGAAAATCACCGGTCTTCAGACCTGGCCCCCCTGGAAAAGGCGATGAAAAAATTCCAGGAATCTTTGGAGAAAAAACAGACCGCCCGGCTGCCGGAGATCAATACACAGTTTCATGACCTGCTCTATGCCATGAGCGACAGCCCCCGGCTCATCAAAATGATCAACCAGCTGAGGGCCCCGATTTCCCGGTACCGGCAGATCATCCTCAAACAGGCGGCCTATGCCGCTGCCTCCTGCCAGGACCATGCCGACATGCTGACCGCCATGCGGCAGCGGGATGCCGACCGGGTGGAAGACCTGGTGCGGATCCATATCCTCAAGGGCAAGCAGGCCGTGATCCACCGCATCAAGGAGGAAGATGCCAGAAAGAGCGCCTGACATCCTTTTGAATCATCCCGGACTGATCCAGGATATCCTGGATGGCGGGGTCATGGCAGGAGCCCGGCTGATGCGGGGGATCGAGGCCGGTGACCCGGATGCGGCCGTTTTGCTGGGACAGCTGTATCCCCACGGCGGCAACGCTTTTATCATCGGGATCACCGGGCCGCCAGGGGCCGGCAAATCCACCCTGATCAGCGCCCTGATCACCTGTCTTCGGCAAAAGAACCTGACAGTGGGGGTGGTGGCGGTGGACCCGTCATCTGCCGAAACCGGCGGGGCCGTGCTGGGGGACCGGGTGCGGATGCAGACCCATGCCAGTGATCCCGGTGTGTTTATAAGGTCCCTGGCTGCCCGGGGTGCTGCCGGCGGCCTGGCAAGGGCAACCCGGGACACCTGCCTGGTGCTGGATGCCATGGGGTATGATGTGATTGTGGTGGAACCGGTGGGATCGGGCCAGGCAGACATGGAGATCTGCCGCATGGTCCACAGCCTGGGACTGGTGGCCGTCCCCGGCACCGGGGACGGCATCCAGGCGGTGAAAGCGGGGCTTTTGGAAGCGGCGGATATGTTCATTGTGAACAAGAACGATCTGACCGGTGCCATGTCAGAGGTGATGACCCTGGAAACTCTGGTCAGGCTGCGGTCTGCCAAACCGGACAACTGGCAGCCACCGGTGGTGAGTACCTGTGCCAGAACCGGTGAAGGGGTGATGCAACTGGCGGAACTGTTTCTGGACCATCGGCGGTTCATGACGGACCAGGGTCTTTTGGAACAAAAACAGGCACACCAGGCGGCAGACTATTTCAACACCCTGGTACGGCAGATGGTGATGGACCGGATCGATCCATGGATCGACAGGCAGGTCGCTGCGTTTCTGGAAACAGAGGCCCGGCAGGCAAAAGTGTCTGCCGACCCGTACCGGGCGGCCCGGAAACTGGCGGACCGCCTGACCGGGCACCTGGATGATTTCAGCCAGACGGACGGGTGATGTTGCGGGCTTCTTTTTTGGAACAGCGGGAGCCTCCGGCAGGGGACCTTACTGACGGACTGTCGAAGCCCCCAAGGATTCCGGACCGGCAGTAAGGTCTCCTGCCGGAGGCAGCCCACTGGTAAACAGTTAACTTAACTACCCCCGGATGGAGATCCGATTTTCGAACAGAAGCAGGATTCTGCGGCGGTTGCCCGGCTCAGGGGAATGAATTTTGGAAGATGTCCGGTGCACGGATCCCCTCAAAGAGGGTGAATGCCGTCACCGGCAACATCAAGGAA
>DATHSR010000284.1:0-4249 GCA_035464035.1 Desulfotignum sp.
GCATGTATTTCATGGCCCAGGGCCAGGAAAAAAAGATCGGCGAACGGACCCTGGAACGTCAGTGTGACCACGAATATCTTGAAGAGATCCGCAATATCGTGGATGATTATGATGCCATTGTGTCCCTGGCCTGCGGTGTGGGGGTTCAGTTTGCCGCAGAAAAATATCAGACCATGCCGCTGTTGCCGGGTGTCAACACCATCTGCCTGGGGGCCAACGAAGACAGAGGGTTGTGGACCGAACGGTGCCAGGCCTGCGGGTCCTGTGTGCTGGCCCGAACCGGCGGCATCTGCCCGGTGTCCCGGTGTGCCAAACGGGTGCTCAATGGCCCCTGCGGCGGGTCCACCAACGGCAAGTGTGAAATCTCCAAGGACATAGACTGCGCCTGGCAGCTGATCATCGACCGGTTGAAAGCCCTTGACAAAATGGATGATTATGAGAAAGTAGCCCCTGTGAAAGACTGGTCCACAGACCGGGCCGGCGGCCCCAGAACCGTAACCAGGGAGGATGTGAAGATATGAGCGACTATGTGAGTGACAGCAGGCTGGAGCGCGTTTTAAAGGCAGGGCATCTGGGGGTGACATCCGAGTGCGGGCCGCCCAGGGGCAGTGATGCTGAAGAGGTAAAGAAAAAAGGGCTGCTGATCAAGGATTATGTGGATGCGGTGAATGTCACGGACAACCAGACCGCCATGACCCGTATGTCGTCTCTGGCCGCATGCATCCACCTCAAACTGCTGGGCATCGAACCGGTGCTCCAGATGGTGACAAGGGATAGAAACCGGGTGGCACTGCAGAGCGATATCCTGGGGGCCGCCTCTTTTGACATTCCCAACATGCTGTGCCTGTCCGGAGACCACCAGAGTTTCGGCGACTGCGCCCAGGGCCAGAATGTGCATGACCTGGATTCCATGCAGCTGGTTCAGACCGTGCGCCACATGAGGGATGAGGGTAAATTTCTGGGCGGCGACACCATCAAGCGGCCGCCTAGAATTTTTGTGGGGGCCGCAGCCAACCCGTTTGCAGATCCCTTTGAGATCCGGGTGCCGCGGCTTGCCAAGAAAATCGCCTGCGGCGCGGAGTTCATCCAGACCCAGTGCATCTACAACCTGGACAAGTTCAAGGAGTGGATGCGGCGGGCCGTGGACCGGGGTCTGACCGAAAAAACCTTTATCATGGCAGGCATGACCCCCATGAAGTCGGTGGGTATGGCCAAATACATGAAAAACAAGGTACCGGGCATGGATGTGCCCGATGCCATCATCGACCGGCTGGCCGGGGTGGAAAAAACGAAACAGGCCCAGGAAGGCATCAATATCTGCGTGGAGCATATCCAGGAACTCAAGGAGATACCTGGTGTGGCCGGATTTCACATCATGGCCATTGAATGGGAGGAAAAGGTGCCGGAGATTGTGGAAAGAGCCGGGCTCTACCCAAGGCCCAAAGTATAATCACAGCGCGTAAACACACAGATTTTATGAAGACCAGGGCTGGCGGCAATTTCCACCCTGGTCTTTGTTCTTTGTCCAAACGGATGTGTTTGTTTTCCATATAAGGAGATGGTATGGCAGTCATTGTTAAATACATTGTTGTCAGGAACGGAGAGGAAAAAATGACATTTGCGACAAAAAAAGAAGCAGACGCATATGATAAAATGCTTGATATTGCCGACAATTTGTTTGAATTCCTTGAAAGTTCGGATCTTAAACTGTCAGAAGATCAGATGGAAGGCGTGTCGCTGCTTCTGGCTCAAAAAAGGGATACCGTCATGCCGATTCTCAGGGGAATGAACCCTAAAAAACAGGGGACGGCCAAGCAGAAAACACAGCCGGAAAAACCGGGTTCCGATGCCAAACAAGAGAAACCGGGAGACGGTCCGGTATCCAGACAGAGAGCGGCAAAAAAGTAGCGGCACATGGACACCTCAAACGGATGTCTGCTACGGGTTTATTTTTTTGAATCGGTAGGGTTGAATGTTTTTTTGTTTATATTTCAAATGGTTATTCTCTTTATTCTCCCGTCATGTTCCCCAGGGCATCCAGAAAAGTTCAAGATTTTGAACCGGCCGGTGAAATTTCTGGCCGATGAATCTGACGAAATGGGCGGCCGTCTGTTTCATTTCGCTGAAGATGCCTGTAAAAAGGCACTGTTCTCGATCCGGCCGGGTTTTTTCTCAAGCATGAGATATTTGGCACATGAGTTGCATTAATAAATTTCCAACTAATCGCCAATTAGTTTTTTCATCTTTTTTTCCTTTTCTGGAAGAGGCTGCCCCCCAAGGGCAGCCTTTTTCAGTTCTGGGCGACTGACATGCATCCGGTATCAATTCAGACACAGTCAGGGTCCGGTTGGGTTGCAGGTCGCGCCCGGGGCATCAGGACAGCGGATCCACCGGTTTTCATCCTGCTGTCACGCCAGAACCTGCCGGAGTCGTTCAATAATCTCGTTGTGTTCCGGAAACCTGCCGGTACGGTGTTTTGAAAAAACAGTTTGTGTGCCGGCGGTGATGTCATAGATGCCGCCGCTGCCCGGTACCAGTTCCGGAGTGATATGCAATGCAGTTTCAATGGCAGCTGCCAGACCGGCAGCCCGGGGACGGTAGTTTCATACAGCGCAATAGGTAATCGTTATTTTCATGATCTCCTCGCAAGGTGCTTCTGGGTGGACTGAAATGCTTTGTTTATATCAATTGCCGGCGGTTTATTCAAACCGGGGGGCAATTTTCTTCGAAGAGCCCTCTCCTGTTTCTGGAACAACGAAAGGTTCAACACATCAGGAATCGGTTGTGATATGGTTGAGAATATAGTAAAGGAATTATATTTTTTATTGCAATGATCAAGGAACTGTTTACGTTAAAAGAAACTGAACTAAAGTGAAAAGGTGATTCCATGACAGAGATTATTTTTGAGTTCCTGGGTAAAATCGGTTTTACCCATCCGGTTCATCCTGCGTTTACCCACATTCCCATGGGCATGGTCATCGGCGCGGTGGTATTTCGGCTGGCCTCTTTTCTGCCACGGTTGAAAATGCTTGCCAGAACCGGGTATCATTGTGTGATACTGGCACTGATCGGTGTTCCGCCCACCGTATTCACCGGTTACCTGGACTGGCAGCACCGGTACGGCGGTGATTGGGAGTTCCTGATCGTTTTCAAGATGCTTTTGGCGGTTGTGCTGACCGTTCTGCTGGTTTTCACAGCCATCAAGGATGATCCGGAAAATCCTAAGCTGGACAGACTCACCGGAGTTTACCTGGTGATGGTGCTGGTTGCCGTGGGGCTGGGTTTTTCCGGGGGAGAGCTGATGTTCGGATAGGTCCGGCGGTTGCACCCCTGGCCGTTACAATAAGAAACACCGCTGACGGCGGTAAACGGATGGTTCAAGAAAAAAAGGAGAGTCAATAATGATACAAAAAATCGGACTGATATTACTGGGTGCAGTTTTTTTACTGTCCGGCAGCAGTGTTGCTTCCGACTATGCCCACAAACTGGACACCGGGGACATGACCATTGCCTGGACCCTGGACGGGGATCTGATACATATGGAACTGTCCGCAGAAACCACCGGCTGGGTCTCCATCGGCATTGATCCGGAAGATGCCATGGCCGGCGCCGACATCATTATCGGAGCGGTCAGAAATGATACGGTCCGGATTGAAGATCATTTTGCCGATAGAAAACGGGGCCATTCACCGGATGAGAAACTGGGGGGAGAGAATCAGGTGATGAACACGGCCGGCACTGAGACGGACGGGGTGACCACCCTTTCTTTTACCCGGCCTGTGGCGGCGGCGGAGGAGTGGGACAAGCCCATCAACACCAGCGGTAAAACCCGGGTCATGATCGCCCACGGCTCCCGTGATTCTTTTATCGCAACCCATCAATACCGGGCGGTGTATGATATTGATTTTTCCACCGGCGAAGCGGTCCGGGTCAGATGATCCGAAGGGGTGAAAAAGCCGGCCGGTTACTGACGGCCGGGTGCTGCTGCCTGGTTCTGTTTCTGATTCTGCCGGCTTTTGGGCGGGGTGCGGATACGGATCATAGCCAGCATGTGCACGCCGTGCAGACAGATGCTCACATGCATGCGGACACGGCCCCGGCCGACAGAACAGACCATGATAACCGGAAGGATCATTCCGCCCATCAACCAGGCGCAGACCCGCCGGCCGGCCATGATTCCGGCACTCAGACCGACCCGCACCACGACCATTCCCAGATGGTCATGGACGGCACGGATGCCGGTCTGGCG
>DATHSR010000285.1:0-5090 GCA_035464035.1 Desulfotignum sp.
ACCCGGCATGAACCATCTGCTGATATTGCCCATTCTGGTGCCCATGGTTTCAGCGGTTTTGTCCCTGTTTTTCAGGCACACCCCCCGCCTGGCCCATACCGCAGCCATGGCCGGGGCACTGGTGCACTTTGCCGGCACCGGTCTGCTGCTGGAAAGTGTGATAAAAAACGGGGCGATTGCGCTGTGGGTGGGCGGCTGGCCCGCACCCGCCGGCATCTGTCTGGTGGCTGATCTGCTGAGCGCGGTCCTGGTGGTCACGACAGCGGTGATCCACCTGGCAGTGATGATCTACGCCCGGGCAGACATGGATGCCCGCCAGATCCGGGCCGGTTTCCACGCCTTCATGCAGATGCTCACCGCTGCCGTGTGCGGGGCGTTTCTCACCGGGGACCTGTTCAACCTGTATGTGTGGTTCGAAGTGATGCTCATGGCCTCTTTCGGCATCCTGGTGATGGACCATCCGGCCGGCCGGCTCACCAGTGCGGTCAAGTATGTGACCCTGAACATCGTGTCCACCCTGATGCTGCTGACAGGCATTGGTCTGATCTACGGGCTGACCGGCACCCTGAACCTGGCGGACCTGCACGAAAAAACCCTGGTGGTGGAAAACACGGCCGCCCTCACCAGCACAGCCATGCTACTGATGACGGCCTTTGGCATCAAGGCGGCCCTGTTTCCGCTGTTTTTCTGGCTGCCCGCCGCCTACCACACCCTGCCGGCGGGCGTGACCGCCTTTTTCGGGGGCCTGCTCACCAAGGTGGGGGTCTACGCCCTGATCCGGCTGTTCACCCTGGTGTTTGTCAGCCAGACCCAGATCACCCACACGGTCCTGATGGCCGCAGCCCTGATGACCATGGTTTCCGGGGTGGTGACCGCCGCTTCCCAGACCGATATCCGCCGCATCCTGTCATTTCACATCATCAGCCAGGTGGGGTACATGGTCCTGGGACTGGCCGTGTTCACCCCCCTGGCCCTGGCTGCCGCCCTGGTCTACATGGTGCACAACATTATTGCCAAGGCCACCCTGTTTCTGGTTGGCGGGCTCATATACCGGGCCGCTGGTTCCTTTCACCTGTCACAGATCGGCAGCCTGTATAAAACCCATGGCCTGCTGGCGGTCCTGTTTTTCATCCCGGCCTTTGCCCTGGCCGGGTTCCCGCCGTTTTCCGGTTTCTGGGCCAAACTGCTGATCATTTACGCCTGCCTGGAAAGCCGGCACTATGGACCGGCAGCCCTGGCCGCAGGTGTCGGGCTGCTGACCCTTTTTTCCATGGTCAAGATCTGGATGGAAGCGTTCTGGAAACCCCGTCCCCGGAGCGCGCCGGACCCCCGGAACCAGCCCCTCTCCCCCTGGATGCTGGCCCCGGTGATCTGCCTGTGCCTGGTCACCGTGCTCATGGGTATTTTCTTTGAACCGCTGCTGGCCCTGTCCGTTGCCGCCGGGGAGCAGATCATGGATCCCGCCGCCTATGTGCTGGCGGTGAAAGCAGGAAAATGATGCCGCTGCTGCTGCTCAACATCTTCATTGCCGCCGTGTTCACCCTGCTGCTGGGCAGCACCCGCATCAGTGCGTTTGTCATGGGGTTCATTCTGGGGTATCTCATTTTGTGGGTGTCCAGTCCCCTGTATCCGGATACAAGGTATTTCAGAAAACTGCCCAAAACCCTGAACCTGACCGCCTATTTTCTCAAGGAGCTGGTGATCTCCAACCTCAAGGTGGCCTGGGACGTCATCACCCCGGGTCACATCAGCCGTCCGGGCATCATCGGCGTCCCCCTGACGGCCCAGACCAGCCTGGAGATCTTTCTGGTCTCCAATCTCGTGTCTCTGACCCCGGGAACCCTGAGTGTGGACCTGTCTGAAGACAATAAAATCCTGTATGTCCATGTCATGTTCCTGGAAGATGTGGAACAGACCCGGTCCCAGATCATCCACGGCCTGGAACGGCGGATCCTGGAGGTGACCCGGTGACGGCGGCCCAGGGGGTTTTTCTTTACGGGGCCGCCCAGGCGGCCATGGCCATTCTGCTGGCCGGCATGACCCTGGTATTCTGGCGCCTGGTAAAGGGACCCACGGCCGCGGACCGGGTCATTGCCATGGATCTTATGTCCGTGCTGGTGGTGGCTTTTCTGGTGGTTCTGTCCATCCATACCGGGCAGGCCACCTACCTGGATGTGGCCATCGCCTTTGCCTGCATTGCCTTTCTGGGTACCATCGCCCTGGCCCGGTTCATCGAGCGGGCATCCCGGCCGGCTGACGAAAACCCCGACGCTAAAAATTCTGAGGGACCCGACCGGTCCCAGGGAGGCCCCCATGACTGAATATATTGCCGCCGCGCTCCTGATCCTGGGCAGTCTCTTCTGTCTGGTGGCGGCCCTGGGGGTCATCCGGCTGCCGGACACCCTTACCCGCATGCATGCCGCCACCAAGGCCGGGTCTTTAGGGGCCGGTCTGGTGGCCGTGTCCCATGCACTTTTCTTCCAGGACCCCGGCATTTTTCTGCGGGCGGTCTTTATCATCGCCCTGCTGCTGCTCACCGCTCCGGTGGCAGCCCATCTGATTGCAAGGGCATCCTACCGGAGCGGGGTTCCGCTGTCGGGCCGCACCTGGATCGATGAGCTGAAAGACAAATAATACATAGCTATATTGTGATCATCTGTTGACAATTCACCGGGTTTGGATTAAGGTATCCGACAATTTGCCCGGCTGCGCCCGCGCGGCTTTTTGAGTCAACACAATTAAAAAAAGGGGCCATTACAACATGTCACCCGGTGGTATATTTGTTCAAGGCATCGTCAGCGTTTTCTTCGGCATGACCCTCCTGTATCTGTCCATTAAAGTCACCGCATATGTGGTGGACCGGCTCTCCCGGAAAACCACCCAGGGGGGGACCACAGATGATAAGTAACCTGTATTCCCTGCTCAACACAACCGGTTTTGTGCACCTGACACCCGGGATGATCATCATGTGGATTATCGGACTGACACTGATCTTCCTGGCCATCAAGAAACAATACGAACCGTTGCTGCTGCTGCCCATCGGTTTTGGTATTCTGCTGGTGAACCTGCCCTTGAGCGGATTGATGGAACCGGATGTGGGTCTTTTGTGGAAATTCTACAATTACGGGATCCACTGGGAAATCATCCCGCCCCTGATCTTTCTGGGCATCGGCGCGTTCACGGATTTCGGCCCCATGCTGGCCAACCCCCGGCTCATTTTTCTGGGGGCCGGCGCCCAGGCCGGGGTGTACCTGACCTTTTTCGCCGCCAACGCCATGGGGTACAACATCATGGAGGCCGCCACCATCGGCATGATCGGCGGTGCCGACGGCCCCACCACCATTTTTATTTCATCCAAGCTGGCACCCCAGCTGATGGGGGCCTGTGCAGTGGCCGCCTATTCCTACATGGCCATGGTACCCATCATCCAGCCCCCCATCATGCGGCTTTTGACCACAACGGCGGAACGGAAAATAAGAATGGCCAAACCCCGGCCGGTGAGCAAGCGGGAAAAAATTCTGTTCCCCATTATCTCCACCTTTGTGATCATCCTGCTGATTCCGGCTTCCGCACCGTTGATCGCCATGCTCATGCTGGGCAACCTGTTCCGGGAGTCCGGGGTGGTGGAACGGTTGAAGGGCGCGGCCCAGAATGAACTGATGAATATCGTCACCATTTTTCTGGGGCTGCCCATCGGCGCCACCATGCACGCGGACATCTTTTTACAGCCCAAGGTGATGTTCATTTTTATTCTGGGCCTGGTCGCCTTTATTTTGAGCACCGGCACCGGCATTGTGCTGGCCAAGCTCATGAACCTGGTGTCAAAGGAAAAAATCAACCCCCTGCTGGGGGCTGCCGGTGTATCTGCAGTGCCCATGTCGGCCCGGGTGGTGCACAAGGTGGGCATCGAGGCGGACAAGAGAAACTATCTGCTCATGTACGCCATGGGGCCCAATGTGGCCGGCGTCATCGGCACCGTGATCGCGGCAGGCATCTTCATCACGTTGCTGGCACCCTGATTGAACCTTAGAATTTATCGCTCAGCAAAGCACCTTTGTTGAGGAACTTGTAAAAATAAAAAAGGAGCGTTAAGAAAAATGACAACCGAAATAACCGCACCCTTACCGGGTAAAATCGTTAGACTGGATATCCAAGTGGGCACCGCCATTGAGGAAGATATGGAAATCATGGCCATCGAAGCCATGAAAATGGAAACCCTCGTGTATGCCCCCTGTGACGGCAAGATCGAAAAACTGCTCAAAAAGGTGGGGGATGAAGTGGAGGAAGGGGATCTGATCGCCACGGTGGCATAACATAATATTTGATTTTTTTTAACACCACGAAGAGCACGAAGAAAGGGCTGTCCCTTCTTTCGTGCTCTTCGTGGTAAAAACCGGGTTCTGCAAAATCACCTGTTGTCAGTCATAGCTGAACACCTTGTACACGGTGGATGACCCCAGAAGCGCGTCGATCCGGCCCTCCAGCTCGGCCCGCTCGGCATTGGCCAGCCACCATTTCCAGGATTCAAGGGATTTCCAGGTACTGATCACCAGGTATTCATGGGGATCATCCACATTTCTGAGGGTCTCTCCGGAAATATAGCCGTGCTGCCGGTCCGCCATGGCCCGCAGCTCGGTGAGCATTTCAGACAGTGCCGGCAGAAGGGACAGATCCATGCCGGATGTGAGTTTGGGCACGCGCCGGGTCATCAATACGCGGATGGTCATATTTTTTTCCTCCTTTTAAATCACCAGACTTTTTAATGTCAGCAGGACCCCTGCGGTCACGGCGGATCCGATCACCCCGGCCACATTGGGACCCATGGCATGCATGAGCAGGTGGTTCTGGGGGTCGGCTTCCATGCCCAGCTTCTGGCTGACCCGGGCCGCCATGGGAACGGCGGATACACCGGCCGACCCGATCAATGGATTGATTTTGGTGGTCAGAAACAGGTTCATCAGCTTAACCATGAGTATCCCGGATGCCGTGCCGATGGCAAATGCGATCGAGCCCAGAACCAGAATACCCAGTGTGGACAGATTCAGAAACTGGCCTGCAGACAGCTGGGCACCCACTCCCAGCCCCAGAAG
>DATHSR010000286.1:0-4125 GCA_035464035.1 Desulfotignum sp.
ACCTTTGATGTATCCATCCTTGAGATCGGTGACGGGGTTTTTGAAGTCAAATCAACATCCGGAGATACCCATCTGGGCGGCGAAGACTTTGATTTGAGAATCATCGAATATATTGCCAATGAATTTAAAAAAGATCAGGGCATAGATGTACGGACAGACAAGATGGCGCTGCAGCGGCTGAAAGAAGCGGCGGAAAAAGCCAAGATGGAGCTTTCCAGCTCCACGGAAACCAGCATCAACCTGCCGTTTATCACTGCCGATGCTTCCGGCCCCAAACATCTGGATGTCAGGCTGACCCGTGCCAAACTCGAATCCCTGGTGGCGGACCTGCTGGACAACCTGGAAGGCCCCTGCCGGGTGGCACTCAAAGAAGCCGGGATCGGCCCCGATGGGGTGGATGAAGTGGTTCTGGTGGGCGGCATGACCCGTATGCCCGCGGTTCAGCAGCGGGTGGAGAAACTATTTGGCAAAAAGCCCCACAAAGGGGTGAACCCGGATGAGGTGGTGGCCATGGGGGCAGCGGTTCAGGCCGGTGTGCTCCAGGGAGACGTCAATGACGTACTGCTTCTGGATGTCACGCCCCTGTCTTTAGGTATTGAAACTTTGGGCGGTGTCATGACCAAACTCATTGAGAAAAATACCACCATCCCCACCAAAAAAAGCCAGGTGTTCTCCACTGCCGCAGACAATCAGCCGGCGGTGTCCATCCATGTCCTCCAGGGAGAGCGTGAGATGGCAGCTGACAACAAAACTCTGGGGCGGTTTGAACTGGCCGATATTCCCCCGGCACCCAGAGGGATTCCCCAGATAGAAGTGTCCTTTGATATAGATGCCAACGGCATTGTCCAGGTCTCTGCCAAAGACAAGGCCACCAACAAGGAACAGTCCATCCGGATCACGGCGGCCTCAGGCCTCTCTGAAGATGAAATCCACCGCATGGTCAAAGATGCGGAACTGCATGCGGCAGAAGATAAAAAGAAACGGGAGCTGGTGGACACCCGGAACCAGGCCGAAGCGCTGGTGGATCAGACCGAAAAAACCCTTAAAGAGCATGGGTCAAAAGTGGACGCGGACACCAAAAAGAGCATTGAATCCGCTGTGGATGCCTTGATACATGCCAAGGATTCCAGCGATGTGGAAGATATCAAACAGAAGATCGAAGCCCTTTCCCAGGCGTCCCACAAGCTGGCGGAAGTGATGTACCAGCAGGCTGCGTCATCCCAGGAGGGTCCGTCTGGGTCAAGCGATGCCGGCGCCCAGACCGATGATGATGTGGTGGATGCCGACTTTGAAGAGGTGAAGAAAGATAAATAATTTTTTAATCCTATCGGGTTGAACATAATCCTGCCGTGGTCTATAGTGATCCGGCAGGATTTTTTTTACCCCCAGGACAAAAAGCAAAGAAAAGACGTCTTATGCGCATTACAGATATACTGGCCCAAAACAGCCGGCTCTACAGGGATAAGATTGCACTGGTGGAGCGGATCCCTGCCATTGCCGCAAGAAAGGAGCTGACCTGGCACCAGTTTTACACACTGTCCTGCCGGCTGGCCAACGGGCTTGCCCGGCACGGTGTTAAAAAATCCGACACTGTGGTGCAGCTGATGACCAACAGCCTGGAATGGCTTCCCATCTATTTTGGGATCCTGTATACCGGTGCATGGGTCGTGCCGTTGAATTTCAGGTTTGAATCCGATAAAATTCTTCTGTGTTCCCGGACAGCCGAACCCAGGGTGTTTATTTTCGGTCCTGAGTTTATTTCACGCATCGAGGCCATCCGTCAGGAGCTGGCCTCGTGTGTCTTCCTGTGGATTTTTACCGGCCCTGATGATCTCTGCCCGGACTGGGCGGTCCCGTTTGAAATTTTTATCCAGGATCAGAACGGACACCTGCCCCCGGAAATCGATGCCGGCCCGGACGATGATGCGGCCCTGTATTTTACCTCCGGCACGACCGGAGCACCGAAAGCCGTAGTAATCACCCACAAGAATCTCACCCATGCCTGTGAGGTGGAAAACAAGCACCACAGCCAGACCATAGACGATATATTTCTGTGTATCCCCCCGCTGTATCACACCGGTGCCAAAATGCACTGGATGGGCAGTTTTCTGGTGGGCGGCAGATGCATTCTGCTCAACGGCGTGAGCCCGGAGTGGATTCTGGAAGCGGTTTCTGAAGAGCGCTGCACCATTGCCTGGCTCCTGGTACCCTGGGCCCATGACATTCTCATTGCCATTGACAACCAGACCCTTGATCTGTCCCAGTATCAACTTCATCAATGGCGGCTCATGCATTCCGGGGCACAGCCTGTTCCCCCCAGCCTGGTTAAAAGATGGCAGCACTATTTTCCGCATCAGGATTATGACACCAACTATGGCCTCACCGAATCCACCGGCCCCGGGTGCATCCATCTGGGCATTGAAAACAGCCACCGCATCGGACCCATCGGCAAGGCAGGACACGAGTGGGAGGCGAAAATCGTTGACAAGCAGGGCAACCTTCTGTTCGGCAATGAGACCGGCGAACTGATCGTAAGGGGACCGGGTGTCATGAGAGCCTATTATAAAAATGAAGCAGCCACCCGGAAAACCTTGAAGGACGGATGGCTGCACACCGGGGATATTGCCAGATATGACAAGGACGGGTTTATCTGGCTGGTGGACCGGAAAAAGGACATGATCATTTACGGCGGAGAAAATATCTATCCCAATGAAATCGAAAATTTTTTTCTGACCCATGAAAAAATCAAGGATATTGCCGTTATCGGCGTGCCGGATGAGCGTCTGGGAGAAATTCCTGCCGGGATTATCAGTGTGAAACCCAACTGCATGATCTGTGAAAAAGAAATCCTGGATTTTCAGCAGGCCCTGCCCCGATACAAGCGCCTGAGAAAGATTTTTTTCGGGGATGTCCCCCGGAACCCCACCGGTAAGATTGAAAAACCCAAACTCCGGCGTCTGTACGCTGAAGACAATAGAAAAGATCTGCACAAACTGCTGCACTGAAACAAGGAGTTACCCCATGACCATTCTCAGACTTTTTTTGATATTTTTTCTGGTATCCGGCGGGTTGGCGCCGGCCAATGCCTCCGACAGTCAGTCCCTGGAACTGACCGTACTGGCCGCGGTTGAAAGCCGGTATGACGGCCGCAGTTTTTCCGCCGAATTTGTACAGACCTCCACGCTGACCGCCCTGGACATCAGTGAAACCGCAACCGGCAAGGCCTGGTTCAGCCATCCGGGAAAAATGAAGTGGCAGTATCTGTCTCCCGAACGCCATGACATTATCACCGACGGCACCACCCTGTGGATTTTCAGACCGGATGAAAACCAGGTGATGCAGGGGGATGCCGCGCAGTTTTTTCAATCCGGCGCCGGGGGTGCGTTTCTATCAGACATCTCCTTGATCCGGAAAAACCATACTGTTTCGGTAACCGAGGTGAAAGAAGACTGGATCGAACTGCTGCTGGAGGATTCAACCGGGAACCCGGATATTCACTCCATTATTATCCGGGCATCCAGACCTGATTTTCATATCTTCTCGGTCACCACCGTCAATGCGGTGGGAGACACCACCCGTTTTGACCTGAGCAACATCCAGTTCCAGCCGATGCCCGATGACCTGTTTGACTTTACCGTCCCATCCGGCGTCAGCATCATTGAAATGAACTGAGAACCCGTTACCAACTGACTGTTCAATTGAAGGACTGTGCACATATGCAGGAACTCATCCGGGACCTGGCCCGCAAAAAAAACGCCGTCATCCTGGCCCACAACTATCAGCCGCCTGAAATCCAGGATATTGCGGATCTGTGCGGCGATTCCCTGGAACTGAGCATCCGGGCCGCCCAGACCCCTGCCGATATCATTGTTTTCTGCGGGGTCCATTTCATGGCGGAAACCGCATCCATTCTGTGTCCGGAAAAAACCGTGCTTCTGCCCAACCCGGAAGCCGGCTGCCCCATGGCCGACATGGTGAATCCGGCCGCCTTGCTCGCCAGAAAAAAAGCTTTGGGAAACATCCCGGTGGTCACCTATGTCAACTCCTCGGCCGCTGTCAAGGCGGTGTCTGATATCTGCTGCACCTCGGCCAATGTGATCCACGTGGTCAATGCCCTGGCAGCCG
>DATHSR010000287.1:0-2711 GCA_035464035.1 Desulfotignum sp.
GGCCGTACCCGGTGGCCATGATGCGGTCGAAAGACACCTTCTTGATGAGTGCAGTGGCCTTTGCCATGGGATCGAATCCGGTGTCGGCCCGGCAGTTTTCCAGGATGGTGCCGGTCCCATCCACCACCACCAGTTTGATGGTGCGGGAGCCGATATCGATGCCGGCATACCGCACCGCAGGTGTATCCAAGGTCATGACGATGCCTACCGGATCTGCTCGATAAAGGCTTCCACCCGGGTCTTGAGCTGCCCTGCATCCTCCATGCCGTAATCGGTTTCCACCCGCAGGCAGGGGATGTTCTTTTCCTCCAGGGCCTTTTCCACGGGAATGGACTCCATGAGATATGGCTGGCAGAACTGCAGCCCGTAATGGATCACCCCCTGGGCGTTGTATTTTGAGACCATCTCCTGGATGTGTTCCAGGCGCTGGGAATTGGGCGTGAAAATGGCGCAGTCCACTTCAAAATACCGGTCCACGATGGCATCCATCATCTCATCCACGGTGGTGCCGTTGTCAGCAGTGAGGTTCCGGGTACCCCGTTCCCCCACGCAGGATTCCTCTCCCACGATCACCGCCCCTGCAGCCTCGGTGATCATGTGCAGTTTCCAGTTGGGAACCGCCTGGGGACACCCGGACACCAGTATCCGGGGGGCGCCGGCAGGAAATACCCCGGCTTTTTCCTGGATCCGGGTTTCCAGTTCATCACAGATTTTGTTGACCGATTCCGTGAACCGGGCCGGGTTGTCATAAAAGAACACCTGGTTGGCCAGCAGGGCATCCAGGCCGGAAATAGGGGCGGGATCGGCCTTCCTCAATGCAGACAGCCGGTGGATGGCGGCCCGTTTGGCATTCACCACATCAATGGCGGATTTCAAGGATTCCGAAGTCACCGTCACCCAGGTCAGTTTTTCCACGGCAGCCTTGAACTTCATGTACTCCGCCTTGAGCAGGGCTTTGGTCTGATCGGTCTTGGTCTGGGGCAGATCCATGACATACAGATTGTCCACCAGGGTCCCCAGGGTCTCATAGGCTTTTTTCTTGCCGTCACAGGTGTTTTCCCCCACGATCATGTCCGCGCTTTCCAGATAAGGGCACACCTTGCCGATTTTGAACCCGAATGAGGATTTGATCAAAGAACAGGTGTTTCTGGGCAGCAGCTGCTCCACTTTTTCCATGGCAAAGTCCGCCCCGGAGCACAGCCCCACCAGAGTGGCATTGACGGCCAGAACGATCTCTTCAGGCACAAACAAGCAATAGGATCCGATGATTTTTCTGCCGGCCGCTTTTTCATCCAGCAGCTCCCTGATGCGCAGCCCATGGACCTCACTCATTACAAAATCAAAATAGCCCATGCCTTCGGGCCGGTTCTTCTGGGACAGATAAATATCGCTGTAAGCCGTTCCCAGAACATTCAGCAGGGCATCATGGCCGGCCAGGTCGAGCCCCAGCTCCTGCCACATGGGAGTGTAATCGGTCGTCATGGTATCTCCTTTTCTTTTTTTTATTGGGTTTGAACCAGTATTTATACATTTACGAATTCTATCTGTAAAATTGATTGTCCGAATCAACTTTAACCTGATCATCGATTTTTTCGATATATATGCCGCTGTTTTCCATTTTTCGATCCGGTATTGATCCTTTCAATAGGAAACCCGATATTTTATCCAAATTACGAATTAGACAAAAATGCTCCCACTGGCTATTTTACAAGAAATACAAATTCAGAAACCATTGAATAGTAGACGTTCCATGAAAATTGAAACCATCCTTGAAAAAGGATCAGCCCGTCTGAATGAAGACACCCTGGTGGCTCAGGGCAATCTGTTCGGGGTGTTTGACGGGGCCACCAGCCTGAACAAAACCGTGTTTGAAAAAGGAAAAACCGGTGGATTTATCGCGTCCTCCGCGGCCCGGTCCGTTTTTGCCACCAACCATTTTCCCTTAAAGGCACTAGCACACACGGCGAACCAATCCATTCACCAACATATGGTCCGACATGGCGTGGATCTTACCCGGAAAGAAAATCTGTGGAGCACCAGCGCGGCTGTTGTCCGAATCCAGGACAATACCCTGGAATGGGTGCAGACCGGCGATGCCCAGATCATACTGATCTACCAGGACAACACTCACGAAGTGCTTGTGGACCGGAAAGATCATGATTACGACACCCTGTGCCTGTGGCCGGCCCGGGGGAAAAAAGCCCCATCCGGCACGGACACAAGGATTTGCCAACAGATCCGAAAAAAACGGGCTGAGATGAACCTGACCTATGGGGTATTGAACGGTGAACCCCGGGCCATGGATTTTCTCCACCACGGCCGCAAATCCCTGGATCAGGTCAACACCGTGCTGCTGTTCACGGACGGCCTGTCTCTCCCATCCGAAAAACCGGCAAAAAAGAAAGATTTCACACCCCTGATCACCCTGTACCGGGACCTGGGCCTGTCAGGCCTGAAACACCGGATCCGGCAGATCGAGAAAACCGACCCGGAATGCTGCCGATTTCCCAGGTTCAAGACCCATGATGATATTGCCGCCATTGCTGTTCAAAACCTTTCACCCGCCGGACATCCCAAGGAACACTGAGAATGAAACAGGCCCTGTTCAAAAAAAGTCAGCAGATCACGGAACAAAACCTGATGGACATCGAAGCCCATAAGGAGATAGGCAACCATGTCATCGGATTTTACTGCCTGTATGGCCCCACTGA
>DATHSR010000288.1:0-4010 GCA_035464035.1 Desulfotignum sp.
GCCCAGCTCCCCCAGTCCGGCTGCCACAGCCAATGGAACGCACAGCACTTCGTAGTTGCCATCATTGTGGGCCCGGGCCGGGTATCCGAACCGTCGCAGATATCCGGCAACGATATTTGATATTTTGGCAGCTTCCATATATTTTCTGGCCTATTCCTGGATCACCGTGGCGGTAGGGCTGTGTCTGAGCATTTCGATCGCCATGGGCACCACAATGATAACGGCCCAATGATGGGATGGATTGATGATTTTTCCCCAGTCTTCGGCATGCCGACCCTTGCGGCTGTAATAATATGCCGGATCCACGATTGCAAAACCGGCATCACCGCCACCGTAAAAACGCACCAGGTCCTTGATGACGGCCCGGATTTTCTTTATCGCCACCGGCTTCGGCACCGGAGCCGGCTCTCCCATGGATGCCGGAATCGTTTGGTGCAGGTATTCAAAGGCTGCTTCATATCCGGGGGTGGTGTAAGGGTCATGATACACCTGCCGGGAATCTCCGAAATCCGGTTTGTTGTGGATCTGATGGTCATGGGACCGCCGCTCCGGGTACTGGCGGTAATAGCGCTCAGCCAGATCCGGGTAATATTTGAGGTTGTTTCTGGCAAACATGTGGTCCCGTTCATCATAGGATACTGCCTGTGACAGGTCCCGGGGCGGCATCGGATGAAGAAAAAACCGGAGCATGGACAATAAGATGAACCCCCCGGACAGCAAGAGAACTGTCAAATTCAGCCATGGGGGAGCGCTCAGAATCACAAGGGTCCAGAACAAGGTTGTGGCTGCCAGAAAAACCAGGCTGAGGGCGCCGGCCCGGAGCGCCTTTTCTTTGAAAGAAGATATCGTCAGAAAAATAAAAAAAAGACCGGACACAGAAGCCAGTGCAAGGTTGCCTGTAACAGCCAAAAAATGGGTCATGAAGGCTCCTCTCTGATCAACGGTCCGGTGTTGGAAAACATTGTTCTGGGTGTCTTTGCATGGCGATCAGGCGATCATCCGCGCGTGTAGACGGTTTTTCCGCCGATGACAACCTGTGATAATGGCGTGATGCCTGTAAGATAACACAAATCCGCCGGGGCGTCCACATCCCAGATTGCAAGATCCGCATCCTTGCCCGGTTCCAGGCTGCCTTTGCAATCTGCCAATCCCAGTGCCTTAGCCCCGTGAAGAGTGGCGCCGGCCAGAGCCTCTTCGCAGGACAGGCCGAACAGCAGACAGCCCATGTTCAGCACCGGGAGCATGCTGTAAACCGGACTGGATCCGGGATTGAGGTCTGTGGCCAAAGCCATGGGGATGCCCAGTTTCCTGAAATATGCCACCGGCGGCACCCGGGTTTCCTTGAGATAATAAAACGCACCGGGCAGAAGCACGGCCACCGTGCCATGCTTCGCCATTTTTTTTGCACCTTCCAGAGAAAGGTATTCCAGGTGATCGCAGGACAGTGATCCCATCTGGGCAGCCAGGGCGGTGCCGCCGGAATCCGATAACTGCTCGGCATGCAGTTTGAGGGCAAATCCCAGTTTTTTTGCCTGTTCAAATATCTGACGGGTCTGGTTTCGGGAAAAGGCAATGGTTTCGCAGAACACATCCACGGCCGTGGCAATGCCCTGTTCCTTGACCCGGGGCAGCATCACCTGGATTACCTGCTGGATGTAGTCATCGGCACGTCCCGCAAATTCTCCGGGCACGGCATGGGCCCCCAGGAAGGTGGCAGCCACATGCTGGGGGCAGTTTTTTTGAAGACGGGCTGCCACGGTCAGCATCTTGAGTTCGGTTTCCAGGTCCAGACCGTACCCGGACTTGATCTCCACCGTGGTGATGCCCTGACTTAAAAAATGAGACATCCGCCGGAAAGCCAGATCGAACAGTGTGTTTTCTTCAGCCGCCCGGGTGGCTGTGACCGTTGAAAAAATACCGCCCCCGGCCCGGGCGATATCTGCATAAGAGGCACCGGCCAGGCGCAGTTCGAATTCACTGGCCCGGGAGCCCGCCCAGATCAGGTGGGTATGGCAGTCCACAAATCCGGGCAGGATCCACCGGTTCCGGCAGTCAATACCGAACTTGTTTTGAACATCTTCGGGTACCTGGTTCTCGGGGCCTACCCAGGATATTTTTTTGCCGGAAACCGCCAGGGCGGCGTTCTTTTGAATATTGTAGGCACCGGCGGCCATGGTGGCCAGCCGGCAACGGATGAACACGCAGTCAACCGTATCAGGAAATGGTTGACCGGATCCGGATGCGGCAGTCATTGCTGTTTTCCTTTCATGGGTTCAGGTGAACTTTCAGGTCTCTGTATCATCTGCGGTAAGGCTGGGGTCCCGGCATATTGATCATGGGCAGTTTGACCCCTTTTCGGCTGGCCACGTCAACGGCGGTCTGATACCCGGCATCGGCATGGCGGATAATACCGGTGGCCGGATCATTACGCAGCACCGTGGTGACCCGTTTTTCCGCCTCATCAGTGCCGTCTGCCACAGTCACCTGACCCGCATGCAGGGCATACCCGATGCCCACCCCTCCGCCGTCGTGGAAGGAAACCCAGGTGGCGCCGGAAGCCACATTGGTCATGCAGTTGAGCAATGCCCAGTCGGCAACCGCATCTGAGCCGTCTTGCATGGCTTCGGTCTCCCGGAAAGGCGATGCCACAGACCCGCAGTCCAGATGATCCCGGCCGATGACAATGGGCGCTTTTACCCGGCCGTCGCGTACCAGGTCATTGAACAGCTTGCCCGCCTGTTCCCGTTCCCCATAGCCCAGCCAGCAGATACGGGCGGGCAGGCCCATGTGCTCAACCTTTTCTCCGGCCATTGTCAGCCAGTTGATCATTTTTGTTTTTTTGGGAAACAGCTGCATCAGGGCCGTGTCCGTGACCAAGATGTCTTCAGGGTCCCCGGACAGGGCGGCCCACCGGAAAGGGCCTTCGCCTCTGCAGAACAGCTCCCGTATATAGGCGGGCACAAACCCGGGATAATCCATGGCATTGTCCACCCCCCTCTTCATGGCCTGGGCCCGCAGGTTGTTGCCGTAGTCAAATGCGATGGCCCCTTTGTCCTTCATTTTCAGAATGGATCTTACATGCGCTGCCATGGAGGTAAGGGCCATTTCCCGATATGTGTCAGGATCGGATTTCCGCAGTTTAAGGGCTGCGTCAAAGGAAACACCGGTCGGGAAATATCCGTTGAGCTCATCGTGGGCGCTGGTCTGATCCGTGATCACATCCGGGATAAACCCTTTTTCGATCATGGCCGGCAGCACATCGCCTATATTGGCACACAGGCCGATGGAAAGGGGCGTGCGGTTTTTCGCTGCCTGCCGGGCCATGGCAATGGCCTGGTTCAGGTCGTCGGCCGCCACATCCAGGTAGCGCTTTTCCAGGCGCTTGGCAATGCGGGAGGGATCAATTTCAATGCAAACCGCCACACCTTTGGCCATGGTCACGGACAGGGGCTGAGCCCCGCCCATGCCTCCCAGTCCGGCGGTGACCACGATTTTGCCGGCCAGATCCGAGCTGAAATGCTTCTGCCCTAAGGCGGCAAAGGTTTCATAGGTTCCCTGGAGGATCCCCTGGGTCCCGATATAGATCCAGGATCCCGCAGTCATCTGGCCATACATGATCAGGCCTTTTTTATCCAGTTCATGGAAATATTCCCAGTTGGCCCAGCGGGGCACGATATTGGCGTTGGCAATGAGCACCCGGGGGGAAAAGGGGTGAGTTCTGAGCACGCCCACAGGCTTTCCGGACTGTATCAGAAGGGTTTCTTCGTATTCAAGATCCAGCAGGGCCATGATGATGGAATCGAAACAGTCCCAGTTTCTGGCAGATTTGCCCAGACCCCCGTAAACGATCAGGTCATCGGGATTCTGTCCATTGTCCGGGTCCAGGTTGTTGCACAGCATGCGCAAGGCTGCTTCCTGGTACCAGCCCTTGCATTGCAGCCTGCTGCCCCGGGGGGCCCGCACCGGCCGGGGTTTGCCGCAGCCGATTTTCAGCTCATGTAACAGCGTTT
>DATHSR010000289.1:0-9431 GCA_035464035.1 Desulfotignum sp.
ACGGAAAAATTCGAAAGCAGATTTCATCGCAACCAGGATCGGTTTTCAAGACAGTTCAGGATCCGGTGCCTCAATTATCCGGCTTTCACAGGCAAACAGCAAAGCATAATATCCAAAAAAAGGAGGAAGACCTATGTTTACCACATTCGGCGATATCGACAGATTGTTCGGAACCATGGACCTGCTCCGGCAGCGGCTGGACAATTTATACACCGGTTACAACCGGCCCTACACTACCCGGTGGCTGCTTGATGAAGGATTTCTCCGGGCCAATCTTTACCAGAGCGGCGATGCCTTTGAAATGAGGCTGGAAGTCCCCGGCATGGACAAGGAGTCACTGAATATAAAGATTCAGGGCAATTACCTGGAAATCACCGGTTCCAGGGAACAGAAACTGCCTGAGGGCTATAAGGTGCACAAGACGGAAAGAGGGGCCGGAAGTTTCTCCCGCAGCTTTACATTGCCCGATGATGTGGACAGCAGCCGGGTGGAAGCGACCCTGAAAGACGGGATACTCTATCTGACCCTGCCCAAGTCCGAAGCAGCCAAACCCCGTCAGATCACCATCAGCTAATGAACCCGGTTTCATTGCTCGCGCAACTTTGGATCATTATTTAACAGTGGAGGCGTATCATGGACAAAAAAACTGAAATCGCAAAAAGAGATGAAAAAAATATAGAAAAAACCAGGGAATTGTATGAAGCCGCACCGGCAGTGGATATCTATGAAAATGAAGATGAAATTCTTTTGTATGCAGACATGCCGGGCGTGGCAAAGGATGAAATCTCCGTGAATGTCGACAACGGCCGGCTGTCCCTGTCCGGGGTCAGAAAACTGGAAACCAGTGGGGCAGCCTCCTGGGAGGAGTTCGGGGATGTGGAATTTGTCCGCAATTTTTCCGTGCCCCAGACCATTGATGTGGAAAAGGTCAAGGCTGAATTGAAAAACGGGGTTCTGACCCTGCACATGCCCAAGTCGGAGGCAGCCAAACCCCGTCAGGTAGAGATCAAGACCGCATAAGGCGTTTTCCAGCATACCCGGGGAGACGTAGATCCTCCTTTAACATGCCAACAACCCGGACCGGGAAGCCTTCTCCGGGTGGCTTCCCGGTCCTTCATTCCTTTCCATACACCAGGCTCAGGGCATATCGGCCGTCAATCACGGCCTGCCAGGTGGAAACCGGCTGGCTTTTTCCATGATGAAAAATCTGTGCATCGATCACCGCAACATGGTGAAGGCTTTCATTGAATCCCAGCCCCAGGTACTTGAGGAACGCCTCTTTCAGTGTCCAGTTGGCGAAAACCGCAGAAGCGGCGGCAGGCATGTGCGCAATCTCCTGTTTTGTAAACGCGGTGTTCATAAACGATGGCGTCGGCATGTCACCGATTTTTTCAATATCAATGCCTACACCGATTTCGGGATCCAGGCTGATGGCAGCCGCCGTATAATTGCCGCTGTGGGACAGCGAGATGGGAACCTGCGGAAACTGCGCCAGGTAAGGCGCCCCCTTTTCCCGGTAGGCGATCCGGATCTCTTCGAGCGGCATGTCCAGACCCAGGAGGTCTCTGGCAAGGGTTTTGACGGCAAACCGGCCGCAAAGCCATTCAATCTGTTTTTTCAATGCCTTGAAACGGTTGACCTGACGCATTTCATCATCGGATAAAAAAATGATCGTGAACATCCGGGGATCGAACATCCGGCCGGACATGGTCTGAAAATCCGGCCGGATGCCCCGGCTAAGAACCGCATCCGTGATATCTGAAATCCGCATCCGCTGAACCACAATATGCTCGTGCGGACAATCCCGCGTTTTAACGATTTGGTTAGTGTCCAAATGCGTCATACTATTGTTAAAATCGCTGAATATTTCATAAGACTCCCGTTTTCTGCCGGTATTGTTTTTAGAATAATTGCCCAAATGACCGGCAAAGTCAAACAAGTGTCCTATTTTTTCACCAAAGCCTTGTGGCTGGAAATCAGGTTGCCCACTACATCGGAATCCGCCAGGGTCGAGATATCCCCCAGCTGGTCGAATTCATTGGTGGCGATCTTGCGCAGGATCCGGCGCATGATCTTGCCCGACCGGGTTTTGGGCAGGGCCGGGGCAAAATTGATGATGTCCGGGGTGGCAATGGGCCCGATCTCCTGTCTTACATGGGTTTTCAACTCTTTCAACAGCTCGGGTGTGGGGTCTGCACTGACCACCAGGGTGACAAAGGCGTAGATGCCCTGGCCTTTGATGTCATGGGGATAACCGATGACCGCCGCTTCCGCAACCAGGGGATGGCTCACCAGGGCGGACTCCACCTCGGCGGTACCCATGCGGTGACCGGATACGTTGATGACGTCATCCACCCGTCCCGTGATCCAGTAATACCCGTCTTCATCCCTGCGGCACCCGTCCCCGGAAAAATAATACCCGTCAAACATCTGGAAATACACTTTGCCGAACCGGTCGTGGTTGTTGTACACGGTGCGCATCTGGCCGGGCCAGGGCTCTTTGATGGCCAGGATTCCGTCGCAGGCACCGGTCAGCTCTCCTCCCTGTTCATTGAGCAGCACAGGTTTGATCCCGAAAAAGGGCAGGGTGGCGGATCCGGGTTTCTGGTCGATGGCGTAGGGCAACGGCGAGATCATGATGCCGCCGGTTTCGGTCTGCCACCAAGTGTCCACGATGGGGCACCGGTTTTTTCCCACATGGGTGTGGTACCAGCGCCAGGCTTCCGGGTTGATGGGTTCCCCCACCGACCCTAAAAGCCGCAGAGAGGACAGGTCATATTTTTCCACCCATTCATCCCCCTGGGCCATGAGCGCCCGGATAGCGGTGGGTGCGGTGTAGAACTGGTTCACCCGCCATTTGTCCACCGTGGCCCAGAACCGGCCCGGGTCCGGATAGGTGGGGACCCCTTCGAACATCAGGGAGGTGGCACCCTGGGACAACGGCCCGTATACGATATAGGAATGACCGGTGACCCAGCCGATGTCCGCAGTACACCAGTAAATGTCCCCGTCATGGTAGTCAAAGATATATTTGAAAGTGGTGCCGGCATAGACCATATACCCGCCCACATTGTGCTGGACCCCCTTGGGTTTGCCGGTGGAGCCCGAGGTGTACAGAATGAACAGCGGATCTTCGGCATCCATCCATTCCACCGGGCAATCGGCCGGCTGGGCATCGGCGGCCTCATGCCACCACACATCCCGGTCCGCCAGCATGTCGATGTCGGTTCCGGTGCGTCTGACCACAAAACAGGTCGTCACCTGGTGTCCCCGTTCCCGGCACAGGGCCATGGCGCGGTCGGCGGCGGTTTTCAAGGGAACCGCCTTGGCCCCGCGCATCACCCCGTCCGTGGTGACCAGTACCCGGCACCGGCTGTCTTCGATCCGGTCGGCCAGGGCTTCGGCGGAAAACCCGCCAAACACAATGGAATGAATGGCCCCGATCCGGGCACATGCCAGCATAGTGGCGGCCAGTTCCGGAATCATGGGCATGTAGATGGCCACCCGGTCCCCCTTGCCCACCCCTTTTTCTTTGAGGGCATTGGCAAACCGGCATACCTTTTCATGGAGCTGTCCGTAGGAGATGGCCAGGTCTTCGCCCAGATTGTTGCCCTCCCAGATCAGGGCGGTCTGATTTTTGCGCTGGGGCAGGTGCCGATCCAGGCAGTTGTAAGTGATATTGGTTTTGCCGTTGATGAACCACTGGATGGAGATGGGGCCTTTGGACAGGTGATAGTTGTAATGCCGGACCGTGTCCCACTTTTTTTCCCAGAAAAAGTTTTCCGCCATGCCGGCCCAGAAGGTATCCGGGTCGTCGATGGACTGCTGGTACATGGCCTGGTATTGATCCAGGGTCTTTATCCAGGCATTTTTCCGAAATTCGTCAGGGGCGTGAAATGTGGTCTCGGTCATGATGATCTCCTTTTTCAGATATCGGTCGGAATTAAAGGGTTGCGTCGTTCATACAACGGCCGGCGGCCGGGTTCTGTGTGTGGATCAGTTTTTTCCGGAAACCGGAACCGGGACACCCAGGGGCGGGGTGTCGGCGGCAGGTTCCGGCGCCCGGGTCACCAGCGCCAGCACCGCGCCGGTCAGCAGCAGGGCCGCAGCCAGTATATAGGCCATTTTGGGGCTGTCGGTATAGGCCACGATCATCTGGGACACCCGGGGAAAGATGAATCCGCCGATCCCCCAGGCGGAAAACACCAGCCCGTAATTGACCCCGAAGTTCTTCAACCCGAAAAAATCCTTGGTGGCGGATGGGAACAGGGACAGGTTGGTGCCGTAATTGAACCCGATCAGGGTGGCTGCCGTCACCAGGAGCAGCACCTGGCCCGGCCCGATAAACAGAAGGGAAAAAATAACCATTGCCTGGAAACTGAGCATGATGAACAGGGTGTTGGCCCGGCCGATCCTGTCGGACAGCATGCCTGCCGCCACCCGGCCCAAGGCGTTGCCTACCGCCATGAGCGCCACCACCACCCAGGCCATCTCGCCCATGCCGGATTTGGCCATGCCGGCCACACTGCCGATGATCATGAGCCCGGCCCCGGATCCCACGCAGAACATGAGCCACAGCTTGAAGAACGTGCCGGTTCTCATCATCTCCCCCGGAGAAAAATCGATGCCCACCGGGGCGGCAGAGCGGGTTGCGGTGGCCCGGGCATCCGGGTGGACATATCCTTTGGGCGGGTTGATCAGAAACTGGGCCAGGAAGCAGACAATTACCAGAAAGGCCACCCCGAAGATCAGCATGGACTGACTGAGCCCGAACCGGGTGATCATCCAGGTGCTCAACGGCGCGATATAAACTGAGGCCAGCCCGAAGCCCGCCACCACAATCCCGGCGATCATACCGGTCTTGGCCGGGGGAAACCATTTGATGGCCGGCGGGGTGGCCGATGCATATCCGAACCCGAGACCTGCGCCCATGAGGACGCCGAATCCGATTATCCAGACGATCCATGAGGTGGAAAAGGCAATGAGAATCAGCCCGGCGCCGGTGAGGATGCCGCCCATGACGGCGGTCATCTTGGGGCCGGTTTTGTCCTGGACCCGGCCGGCCAGGATCATGGCAAAGGCAAACACCAGGCAGCACACGGCATAGGGATCGTTCAGAGCAGCCAGGTTCCAGTTGAAACGCCCGTCTCCGGCCATGATGGATTCACTGATGGATTCCTTGAAGATGCTCCAGGTGTATAAGATACCCAGGGCCAGATTAATACCCAGCCCGGCAAATGTGACCCGCCATCCGATGTTTTTTACCTGTTTCATGGGTGCGCTCCTTTTAAAACTGATGTTGAGAATCCGGCCGCAGCCGGTTTCCTGATTGTCATTCATTTTTTATAAGAGCAATCAGCGTGCCAAGGGAAAAATATAATTTAATTGTCTGATTTTATTTAAAAAAGACATAAAACCCCGCGAAAGGAAAAAGGGGTGTTTTTACAACAAAAATTGTAAAAACAGGTGGACGGGCGGCAGGATGGGGCCAGGAAGGCGTGTATGGGGGATTTCACAACAAAGGTTGTGGATACAACCCAGGTTGTAAGACTGTTTCAGAGTCTGGCTATTTTTTTGTTTTCTGGAGGCGTTTGCTCAGTGCCTGCTGGGAGATACCCAGTATTTTGGCGGCGGCGGACTGATTGCCCCCGGCTTTCTCCATGGCTTTTTCCACCAGGATATTGGACGCCTGCTTGAGGGTGGGCAGTCCCTGGTCGGTTTCCAGTACCGGGGGATGGGCATCGGACTGCCCGTTGGGGACCCCGTCGGGATTGAGTCCCTTGAACAGCCCGGTGGTGATGGGCCCTTCTTCATACCGGGTCAATGCATCATGCACCATGGATTTCAGTTCCCGGATATTGCCCTTGAACGGATAGGATTCCATCTGTTCGATCAGGGTTTTGGGGATGTCCGGGATGGGTTTGTTCAGTTCCACCGCAGCCTGGCAGACAAACCGGTCCAGCAGCAGGGGAAGATCCAGAAGTCTTTCCCGCAGCGGCGGCAGGGTCAGTGTGTGGGTGGACAGGCGGTAGATAAGGTCTTTCCTGAATTTTCCCTGCTTTTCCAGCGCCCACAGGTCCTGGTTGGTGGCGGCGATGATCCGGGCGTCGGAGTGCCGGATTCTGTCGGATCCCAGGGCCAGGTAATCCCCTTCCTGGAGCAGGCGCAGAAACTTGAACTGGGAGGTCATGGCCAGATCCCCGATTTCATCGAGAAACAGGGTGCCGCCGGCCGCCTGTTCGATGAGGCCAGGCCGGGCCTTGTCCGCCCCGGTAAAGGCTCCGGGAACATGGCCGAACAGCGTGTCGGAAAACACATTATCATCGAGACCGGCCGCATTCACCACCACCAGTTTTCCGTTGCGCCCGCTCAAAACGTGGATGCATTGACCGATGAGTTCCTTGCCCACCCCGGTTTCCCCGCAGATGAGCACCGGCTGCAGCGACGGGGCAATGGCTTCCACATAATGGAAAATGGCGTGCATTTTTTTGTCCTGGGTGATGATATGGCGGAAGGCGGCCGGATTCTTGATCTGGGCGAACAGGTCCTGGTGCAGCGGTTTTTTCCCGGTCTCTTCCATTGCCAGAGCCTGTTTGACCGCCGCGATCAGTCGGTCTTCCTCCACCGGCTTGACCACATAATCCATGGCCCCGATTTTCATGCACTGTACGGCCGTGTCCACCTCGATGGTGCCGGTGAGCACGATCACCGGAATTCTGGGCCAGGTTTTGCGGATGATCTTGAGCAGCCGGCCCCCGTTGATGTGGGGCATGTTCAGGTCCAGAAGGATGAGACCGGGGATCTGCCGCTCCATTTGCCGGATCACATCCCGGGCGTCATTGATGGTGACAATGTTGTCAAACCCTGCCATGCGCAGCGTGGTATCCACTGCCATCAGGATTTCGGGTTCATCGTCCACCACCAGGATGGGTCTGTCCATTGCTGTATCGTCCATGTCATTTATATAATTCATTTTTCCCGGCAGGGCAAGCGGATCCTGGCAGTCAGTCCCCGGCCGGGTTCGGATTCAAACTCCAGGACTCCCTGGTGTTCGGAAATGATTTTTTCGGAAATGAAGAGTCCCAGGCCGGTGCCGCCATCGTCTCTTCGGGTGGTGTAAAACGGATCGGTCATCTTTTCCAGAATTTCCGGGGCCACCCCGGGGCCGGTGTCGATGATTTCAATGAAGACCACGTTTTTATGCCGGTTTGCCGCGGTAATCACCGTGATGGTCTGGTCGGGCTTCTCTAAGGCCTGGGACGCATTCACCAGCAGGTTGATCACCACCTGCTGCAGTTTCTGAAAATCCCCTGATACCGTTGGCAGATTTTTCCCGTAAACCACCGATATCCGGGAGGTGACTTTCCTGAGTGCCGTATGGGCAAGGTCCATGGATTTTTCCACCACCTGGTTGATGTCGATCTCCTGGTCGGAAAGGCTGCCGCGGCTGTCTGCCGGCAGAGAATACTCCTTGAGATCGGAAATGATCTGTTTGATCCGGGCGGATGAATCCAGAATGGCTGCCAGCATGGACTGGATACGGCTGCGCAGATCCGGAAAGGCCATATTGCAGACCCGGGTGTCCGGGTGTCGTGCAAAATGATTGTCCAGCACCGGCATAAAGGCTTCAAACGCTTTTTTCAGGTTCGGGGCGTTGAGCATCAGGGTGGTGGCCGGATTGTTCACCTCATGGGCCACCCCGGCCACCAGGATGCCCAAGGATGCCATTTTATCGGCCTGAACCAGCTGCTTTTCCTGGAGTTCAGACCGGGCCATGGCAGCCAGTTTTTCTTTGTCTGTTGCCGCGGCAGCCCAGATAATATAACCGGACAGCAGCAGCACCACGCCCATGATCCCGGCACAGGCCAGGATCAGCTTCTGAATGACGGCCGATATCTGGGCTTTGACGTCCTCCACATAGATTCCGGTGCCGATGATCCATCCCCAGGGATCAAATCCTTTGACATATGAAATTTTGGGGACGATATGGCCGGGGTCCTCTTTCCACTGCCACAGGTAGTCCACAAACCCGGATCCGGACGCCCGGGTGATGGCCACCATCTCCGCAAACATGTGTCTGCCGGAAGGGTCTGTGAATTCTGCCACATCTTTTCCCTCCAGGTCCGGGCGGTAAGGGTGCATGATCATGACCGGGGTGTCGTCATTGATCCAGAAGTAATCCTTGTGATCATCCCCGTATCTCAGCTGCTCCAGCAGGGCCACCGCTGTCCGCCGGGCCTGGTCCCCGGAGATCAGGCCCCGGATTTCCTTGTCATGGTAAAAGTCAAGGATGGACCAGGCGGTTTCCGTCAGATGCCGGGTGGTCTCTCTTTTGCCGTCCATCATCGAGCGTTCCATCATGGGGATGATGAGCAGAAAGATGGTCAGGATAAACAGAAGAATGGTCAGGGTCACCGGGATGATGATCCTGACCGGCAGGGCCTGGAAAAGGCCGGGAAGGGGGCGGGTCATGGTCACAGGGGCATTCCTTGTCCGTATATGGGTTCAAGATTAAGCCGACAGCATACCATAAACCGGGTTTGGATTAATTTCAACCGGTTAAAGAATACGGACTGGATGACTTCTCTTTCAGCATGCCAGAGCCGCTGTGAACCGGTTCGTGTTCAGCAGAATCCAATCATTTGACAATTTGACAGGGGAATTTCGGGTCTCAGAGCCAGGGTTCATAACTTATATTCCGTTGGCCACTTCAAAGGCGTCCCAGATGGCATACATGATGTTGGCCACCCGCCGGGCATCCCCCAGAACATAGGTATTGGGCATCTGAAACCGGGTTTTTTCATAAAGGGACCGGTCGGGGGTATACCCGACCGCAAGAATCACACTGTCACAGTCGATGAAAATTTCGGTGCCAGACTTTGTACAGACGGCTTTGCCGTCTCTGAAAGACTGAATCCGGGTTCGGGTGTGAACCGCTATCCCATTGTGGGGGATCAGTGCCTCGAGCATGTCGCTGTTGGCATGGCACAGGGGCCCGTTGACGGCCAGCAGTTTTTCCATCTGTTCGACAATGGTGACCTGTCTGCCCTGCTGTGCCAGCCACAGTGCCAGTTCACATCCGATCAGACCGCCCCCGGCCACTAACACCCTTGGACCGGGGTCTTTTTTGCCCAAAAGGACCGTTTCGGCAGTATATACATGGTCATCATCTCCCAGTGAAATAATTCTGGGATTGGAACCGGTTGCGATAAGCACCGCATCATAGGAACCGGACAGGATATGGGCTTCATCGATCTCGGTATTCAACCGTACGTCGACCTCCAGGGTTTCCAGCTGATATGCATACCAGTTCATCAGGGCGACATCATCTTCCTTGAAATCCGGGACACCCCCGCGAATCAGATGGCCGCCGAGCCGGTCCGATTTTTCAAAGAGAACCGGAGCGTGTCCTCTTGTGGCAAGAACGCGGG
>DATHSR010000290.1:0-7161 GCA_035464035.1 Desulfotignum sp.
CCGACCGGCTGGTACAGTTTCCGGTGGCCCTGATTGCGGTATCGTTTTCCACGGTGCTGCTGCCCTTTTTTTCCAGAAAGGCTGCAACCGGGCAGCTGGCCCGGATCCACCAGGTGTTCGGCAACGGGGTCCGGCTGGTGATGTTTGTGGCCATCCCCGCCATGGCCGGACTCATGGTTTTGGCTGACCCCATTGTGTGGTTTCTGTTCGGCCAGGGTGCCTTTGACGCCCATGCGGCATCCCGGACCGCCGGGTGCCTGTTTTACCTGGCCTTGGGGGTGTGGGCCTTCATCGGTGTCCGTCTGTTTGTGACCCTGCATTATGCAGTGGACAGTATCTGGTATCCGTTTTCTGCCGGGCTGATATCGGTGGGCATCAACCTTTTGTGCGCGCCGTTGCTGATGCGGGTGATGGGGGTTGAGGGGCTGGCCCTGTCGGTGTCAATTTCATCCATGGCCGGGTTTGGTTTCCTGGTATGCCACCCGCCCTCAGGCATGGCATTTTCCCGCACCGGCCTGCTGGTTTCAGCTTGCAGAGCTCTTTTTTTATCTGCTATAATGGCAGCCTTTGTTGGATGGGCCGCCGGGTTTCTCGTGTATGGGGCAGGGGGAAAGCTGTTACTCGGGGCAGGGGTTGCGGCCTGTGTGATACTGGGTGCGGCCGTAGTTTTTCTGATGGCCAGAATACTGCGGATGCCGGAGATCGATATGGTCCGGCAATGGATGGACAGCAGTTTAAAAAGGACGGATCCCCATGGGAAAGACTGAAAAACTGGCTTTTTTTGTGACGGGACTGCTCCTGGGACTGTTTCTGCTCCTGATCTTTTTTTCCAGGCACGGCATCAAAGAGTACCGGCAGCTCATCTTGAAAAAAGCATCGGTGTCGGCCCAGATAGATATCGTCAGACAGGAAAACAGAAATATTGAAGATCAGATCCTGCGGTTAACCCGAGACATTGACTATGTGAGGCACCTGGCAAAGCATGAGCACGGGATGGCGGAACCGGATGAACTGATCTTCAAACAGGAGAAATGATCAGGGAGACGTCCATGGACCATGATTATGACACCCAGTCGCTGGCAAAGGCATACGAACTCCAGGGACATCACCGGGAGGCACTGGATATCTACGTCCGCATGAACCGGAAATCCCGGGGCCGGAACCCGGAGATTCTGGCTGCCTGCAACCGGCTGGAAAAGATCCTCGAGAAAAAAAAGGGTGCGGCAGAGGCACCCCGGCCGGGCCTGCGGGAAAAAAGATCATTGCCGGCCTTGATGGAACAGTGGCTGGCGCTTTGGCTGATCCGGCAGCGCAAGACAGCGCTGGACACCCTGATGTTAACACGTCATCAAAACAGAATAAACCATAACGCGGCTTACCACAGGAGCATAAAATGATACACGACGAAAAACCCGCCCCGAAAATACCTATTTCCCCGACCACCACCAACCGGAAAAAAAAACCGGACACAGGCACAGGGCCATGGGCCTCCCGGTCGGCCCTGTTTAAAAAAAATGAAACCACCCTGATCATTGCCGGGGCCCTGGTGCTGACCCTGGTGGTGTTTCTTATTTTTTTCCGGTCATCGGCGCCCAAGACGCCCCCGGCCGCGGTCGGCCTTGAGGACACCCGGCTCCAGGAGATGGCAGACCGGCTGGCATCTGTCGAACAATCGGTGGCATCTTTGAACAGGACCCTGGCATCTCTTGCGGAAAACAGATCTGACAGCACTGCAGGTGCGGATCTGTCACAGGTCCGCACACAGATGGCGTCACTGGAATCGGGAGTTCAGGCCAGAATCGATGCATTGACCGGCCAGGTGGCCCGCCTGGAAAAGAGCGTGGCAGAGGCAAAAACCCCTGTGCTCACGGCGAAACCTGAAATCCAGGAAAAAAAGACCGCTGTGCAGCCGGCACAGGGTGCTGCGGAAAAACCTGCGGACAGCGGGTTCCATACCGTGAAAAAAGGGGAGACCCTGTGGCGGATCTCCCAGGAATACGGCACCACCGTGGCCAGGCTGCGGCAGTTGAACAACCTGGCCCCGGATGCCGATATCTACCCCGGTACAAAGATCCGGGTACGCTGATTTTCTGATTCTGCAACCAGGGTGTGTACAAACGCAAAACCGAAATTTTTCATCTCATAGATGGTCAGTCCGTCCACGCACAGGGCACCATCCGCCACCACCGTGCAGGTTTGCGCATTTTTTGAAACCTGGCGGATATGGGTGTGGATGGTGATCTCCCGGTTGGCAGGAATGATCTGGCCCCGGTAGATCCATTCATGGGACTGATCTGTCATCAGCTGCGGTTCATGGGTGGCGGGGTCGATTCCACAGGTTTCCAGCAGAAAGAAACGCAAGGTCTGGAGAAAGGACTCAACACCCAAAGATCCCGGACAGACCGGATCCTGATAAAAATGGGCGTCAAAGAACCATTCGCCCGGGTCCACTTTTTTTGAGCCGCACACATACCCGTTGCCGAATGTTCCGCCGGATGGATCCAGGATGTCGATCCGGTCCACCATGCACAGTGCCCTGGCCGGCATGCCGGTATCCGGGCCGGCAGCAGGGTCCCCGGGCGCCAGGGGGGCGTGTGCCGGAAACACCGTTACCGGCTGGTGGCCTGGGGCCGGCATTGCCATGGCCAGGGTGCTGTTGCGGATTCCTTTCTGGCTGGCCAGGGCCTGGGAGGTGAAAAATCCAAAAGACGTGGTTCCCTGGTAGACCATCCGGCCCCGGCAGCTCACCTGCAGGTCAAAGTCCTGTAGGATCATGCCCCCGGCTTTGGAGACATCGGTCATCCGGGTCCTGACGGTCAGGGTTCCCGAGTCTCTGAAAACGCTGCCCGTCATTCTTGCGGTGCCCCCCAGGTTGCGAAAATGCAGCCGGTCGTCACTGTGCAGGGCGGACCCGGCATAGGCGGCCAGCCACCCGCAGGGCTGCAGGGCGATTTCCAGCAGGATGCAGAAGGGCAGGGTCCGGGTGTGGTTGGCAGTAAAGTACCAGGCGTTTTCCGGAACATCATATTCGGTTTCGATCCATCCCCCGGGCTGCATCGTCCATGGGGGATGGTCGGCCGTCAGAACCCGGTCCATGAAAAAATAGGGGGGTCTGGGGAGCCGGGCGATCCGGCGCTGGTCATCAAATATCTGGTACCGGGAGCCAAAGGCGTCGGAGGGGTTTCCTTGGGCAAAGGCCAGGATGGCCTTTTTGTCAAACAGCGGGGCCGGCTTGAACTTTTCGTGAAGCGATCCGTCCACCACCGCCTCAAACCCCATGATACTGGCCACCACGGTCCGCTGGGCATTGAAAAAAGTGAAATATCCCCGGATCTGGCGGTCGGTGTTTTCGTTTACAGTGAACAGAATATGCACCGCATCATCGGGCTGGCCGCTGCCGGATTCTGCCTGCCCGGACCGGCAAAACGAGGAATAGATCCTGAAACTGGCCAGAAAACTTGGCAGGCAGACCTGGCCCCGGGTTTCCCAGGTCCAGAGAATGGCCGCCTGGAAAGCGGCATCCAGCAGCAGCGGGTCCGTAACCCAGGTCGGCTGCAGCGGGGTGTGAAACCACTGGGCCGGGGCAGGGGCCCGGGCGGCAATGACCTCAATGCCCTTGTCCGAGATCCCGGTAATGGCGGTAATGGCCTGGAGATCTCTGCCGTGGAACAGGACACGGTCGTAAGCCTCCGGGGGGGTCAGCCGGGAGGGTGTCAGATCCATGCGGTGCCAGGAGGACAGGACCGGCGGATCGGGCAGCTGGTTTTTCAATATTGCCACGGCAACGGCATGGGTGCGGGTCTGCCCGTTCTCATGGCCGGATGTCAGGCTGGCCGGGGCCGTGTATCCGGTGTCATTGGGGGTGCATTTTCCCAGGTTGATCCCTAAGGTGACAGGGTCATCTACGGGCCGGACCCCCTTGAGAAGCCGCATGTCGTCCAGGCCGGCAAACACCAGGCCGGGGTTGTTCTTTTCTGCGGCATGGGCCATGATCTCCGCCAGCAGGGCAAAGGGAACCACGGGTGCATGGTTGATCCGGTGGGCGGTGATGACCGGCACGGTTTCCCGGCTGACCGTCATCTCAAGGACCCGGGTCATCACCGGCGGTTTTGTTTTTTTGTGATCCAACGGGCGGGCGGTGATGACGATCTCGGTGTGGGCCGGGTCAGGACCGGCCATCTCCTGGATCATCTGGGCGGCACCGGCTTGGGCCGGAATCAGACCCACCCCTTTTCTGGCAAACATCTGCTTGAGGCCGTCATGGACCATGCCCCCGTCCCAGGGGCCCCAGTTGATGGCCAGAAACCGGCACCTGCTGTTTTCGGCACCCAGGGTAACCAGGGTCTTGTTGAGCACTTCATTGGCCATGGCATAGTCACATTGACCGGGATTGCCGGTTCTGGCGGCAATGGAGGAAAACACGGTCACGTATCTGAGCGGATCTTTTCTTGTGGCGTGCAACAGGTTGTTCAACCCGTCCACCTTGGTGTCAAACACCCGGTCGAACTGGCCGGGCTGTTTGTCCACAATCCATTTGTCCTCCAGGACCCCGGCGCCGTGGATGATGCCGGCAATGGGGCCGAACCGGGTGCGGATCCGGTCCAGGGTGCCGGCAAGGTCTTTTTTTCGGCGGATGTCAACGGACCGGTAGACAGCCTGTGATCCATGGGACCGGATCCGGTCCAGGGTCTTTTGGACCTGCCGGTTGGCGCAGATAGCCTGAAAACGGGCTTCAATGTCCGCCGGGCTGGGTTTCTGTCCGGCAAAGGCATGGGTGAGGATCGCTTTTTTCAGGGCGGCCGGATCTGTTAACGGCCGGGCCCAGTCCGGCTCTTCAGACGGCGCCGGAGACCGTCCCAGCAGCACGATCACCGGTGTACAGGTTCTGGCCAGTTCCACGGCACAGGCGGCGGTCACCCCCCTGGCTCCGCCGGTGATCACCACCACGTCTGCAGGACCCAGGGACAGGCGGCCTTTTTCCAGGGGTTCTGCCACCAGGGTGGGGACCCTGCAGTGGTCGCCCTCCAGTCCCATTTCCACCGGCCCCCGGGTCATCATCAGGGCGGCGGCCGCTTCAATATGGGCCTGGCAGGCGGCAAGGTCGCAGGGCAGGTCCAGGGCGTGACACAGCACCTCTTTCCATTCCAGGGCCGCAGTTTTGGCAAGCCCGGCCAGGCCCCCGTATGCCGGGTGGGTGTCAAAGGCAAACGGGGGAATGCCAAATCCCCCGCCCGAAAACGTGACGGTTGCCAGAAACGCCCCTTTTTCCCGTGCAGCCGTCAAAAGATGGGGTCCGTTGGCATGGGCCAGGGCAAAGGCGGTCTTTAAAAACGCGATGGGGTCTTTGGGAGAGGCGGGCTGCCACTGGTCCTGGACAATCACCAGGCCGGCGGCATCCGGCAGATCCGGCACCTGCCCGTCGGTGAGGTCGATGAGCCGGGCATCCAGGCCCTGGGCGATAAAGGCTTTTTTCAGCCCTCGGGCCATGTCTGCCTGGTCCCGGGTCAGGTATATTTTTCCGGTGCCCGGAATCTGGATTCGGGAGCCGTTGAAAAATTGGACCTGGTGAACCGGGGTTTCCGCCAGCAAAATTTTTTGGCGCACCAGGACCGGTTCTTCCGGGTCGGTTACAGCATCATCTTTGGGTGAGGGGTTTTTTTTTACGGCACGTTCTGAAGAAGTGCCGGTTTTTTCCAGAAACGCCGCCATGTCCCCGATGGTTTTGAACCGGGACATGGTATCCCCGGACAGGCCGGATCCCCGGTCTCCCAGGGACTGCTCAAGGCGGGACAGGATCTCCACCCGTTTGATGGAATCGATGCCCAGGTCGGATTCCAGGTCCATGCCGGGTTCCAGCATCTCTTCGGGAAACCCGGTCAGTTCGCTGATGATGGAAACAAGGGTGGCCAGCGCGTGTTCCGGGGCCGGAGACGGGCCGGCAGGTTCTGGTGACGATACCGGGTCCTGGGCAGGCACAGCCGGCGGGGAGCAGACCCGGGTATCACCGGAGCGGGTGTCACAGGACCGGAAGCCCGAAGGTTCTGAAGCCTGGGAGGCAATGGCCTGACAGATGTCCGCCAGGGTCCGGGCAGATCCGATGTGCTCGGTGGTCAGCCCCCGGGTGCCGGGGAGCTGTTTTTCCAGTTCAGAGATGATCTCCACCTTTTTGATGGAATCGATCCCCAGATCCGATTCAATGTCCATGCCCGGTTCCAGCATTTCCACGGGAAAGCCGGTCAGTCGGCTCACCGTGTCAAAAAGAACCGGTTGAATGGCCGGTGGCGGATCCTCTGCCGGGCCCCCGGTTTCACTGGCCGGGCCGGCGGATGACGGCGGCAGGGCAGCGGCCCTGTCGCCGGAAAAAAGGGTGGTGTCCGCCAGGGAACCCGGTGTCTCTCCGTTGACCCGGGGGGGCAGGTCCGCCGGCAGGAAAGCCGGGGAGTCTGTTCTGAAATCCGGGGCTGTGAAAGGGGCTCCAGGAGGGGTAGCGTCGATGAACCGGCGGGTCTGTGCCATCATGGCCGCCAGGGTCTGGCCTGCCTGGGCCTGGGTGTCCAGAAATTTTTCATGGGTCCGGGCGGTCTGGGCCTGGAGCGCCTGCATGGCTTCCAGTCCTTTTTGGATCAGGTGCATGGCATCCTGTGCAGATGCTGCAAGATGTGAGGGCATATCAGGTCCTTGTTGAAGCACCCTGGGGGGTGCCGGCTGGTTGGGGGGGTCAAGGTGGGGTTTTTCCGCAGGCTTGGCGGGCACGGCGGGTTTCATGTCAACGGACCCTGCGCCGGGCACGGGTCTGGGGTCGGCTCCGGGAGCGGGTCTGGGGTTGGCCCCGGAAAGGGGGATGCGCAGGCGTCTGGGCACCGGGGGCAAAACCGGATCTTCCCACTGGGTCAGGTCCACGGCAACGCCCTGGGCGGACAGCAGACACAGCACATGGGCCAGGTCGGCGATGCCCGATGTTCTGCCGCCGGACCGGTCCAGCCCCACGGCCGTGACCGTGCCGGGCGCCAGAATCCGCCGGGTGAGTCCCGTCAATACGGTTTTAGGGCCTGCCTCGATAAAGAACCGCACCCCGTGATGGTACATGGTTTCAATGTTCCGGTCAAAACGCACCGGATGCATGAGCTGGTGTCCCAGAACGGTCTTGATTTTTTCAGGATC
>DATHSR010000291.1:0-7417 GCA_035464035.1 Desulfotignum sp.
TGTTGTGGTTTGAAACAAACGTCAAAAATGCAAGGCCTGACCCCACGATTACAACGCTTAACACGCTTAATCTTGACAGAACAGGCAGACTCATATACTTTATGCGGGGTAAGATCGGGGATATCATTCAAAGTGAGGTTCTATGACCACTGAAACAATCGGACTGCTTTACATGCTTGCGGATGCCGGGCCTGTGGTAAAGTTTGTCATGCTGCTGCTCCTGTTTTTTTCCATTGTGACCTGGGCCATTATTTTCATAAAAGTCCGCTATATCCGCAAAGCGTTCCAGGATTCAGCGGATTTCACCGATATCTTCTGGCAGTGCCGGACCCTGGCGGACGCCTTTGCCAAGGCCAAGGCCCTGCGCACCAGCCCGGTGGCCCGGATCTATATCACCGCATACATGGAGATGGCCCGGTCGGAACCCAAGGAAGGCAACACCGCCATGCAGAACATGGGCAGTATCCAGCGGACCCTGCGGCGGTCCATCAGCCTTGAAATCCGGCGGTTCCGGCAGATGGTGCCGTTTCTGGCCACCGTGGGGAACACCGCGCCCTTTATCGGGCTGTTCGGCACGGTGTGGGGCATCATGCACACCTTTCAGGGGATCGGCCTGAGCGGTTCCGCCAGCCTGGCCGTGGTGGCCCCCGGTATTTCCGAAGCCCTGATCGCCACCGCGGCCGGTCTTGCCGCCGCCATTCCGGCCGTTATCGCCTACAATCATTTCACTGACAAGATCCGGGTGCTGGATTCGGAACTGGAGAATTTCTCTTCGGATCTGTTGAACATCATTGAACGGGACATGCAAAAGCAGATGGAGGCGGTGTAATGCAGCTGGGATCCGGTAGTGACTCGTTAATGTCTGAAATCAATGTGACGCCCTTTGTGGACGTGATGCTGGTGCTGCTGATCATTTTCATGGTCACGGCCCCCATGATGGTCCAGGGGGTGGACGTGGACCTGCCGACGGCTGCATCCGGTCCGCTGCCGGCCAGTGAGGAAAATCTCATCATCTCCGTGGACAACGACCTGAAGGTGTATGTCAACAACCAGGAGGTCTCGGTGGTGTTTCTGGCGGAAAAGCTCGGGGCCATACTGGAAAACCTGAACACGGATGCGGTATACCTCAAGGCGGACAAGCAGGTGCCTTACGGGGTGGTGGTCAACGTGATGTCCCAGATCAAGAAGGCCGGGGTTAGAAATCTGGGCATGATCACGCTGCCTGAGGAGGCGGATGCATCCTGATGTGCCGGGGTAATGAATAACCGCACCCGCCAGTTTGTGCCGGCCCGCAAAAACGGGTTTGACGATGCCGGCCAGAGCACAAAGCACCTGGCCGTGTACCTGGGGATCTCTTTTTTCGCCCATGCCCTGTTTTTTCTGGCCAGCATCTGGCTGGTTCAGTTTGAGATGCCGGGCCGGATGCTGTCGGTGGTGCATGTGGACCTGGTTTCCTTTGGACCCGGGGATCTGGGCGGGGGGGGAGCGGCGCCTGCGGCGGTCGAAGACACGGCCCCGGCCCCGGCAGTGGAAGCGCCCCCGGCCCCGGAACCGGCCGCAACCGCTGAAGTGGTGGTGCCCACCGAAGCGCCCCCGGCCCCGAAGGAGCCGGAACCGGTGCCGATGCTGGCACCGGACGTGAGCCTGATGGCAAAACCCAAAAACCTTCAGGAGCTGCTGGCGGCCCAGGAGAAGAAGCCGGAAGAAAAGCCGCCGGAGAAACCCGCTGAGAAACCGGCGGAAAAGCCGGCTCAGAAAAAAGCGGAAAAGCCGGCCCCGGATCCTGAAAAAGCCCGGCAGGAATTGGCGGACAAAGAAGCGGCCCGCAAAGCGGAACAGCTGGCCAGTGCCATGGAACGACTGGCCCGGTCGGTGGCCGAACAGGACAGCACCGCATCGGCCCGGGGCAGCGGGACCGGCCCGGCCGCCGGCACCGGCACCGGGGGCGGTCCGGGCCGGCCGGGCGGCACCCCCCTGGACCTTTACAGGATGGTGCTGCAGTCGGCCATTCAGCAGAACTGGGTGTTCAATGAGGTTCTGGCCGGCATGGACCAGAACCTGGAAGTCCGGATTCTGGTTAAGATTTTGAAAAACGGGGAGATCCGTGATATGGTATATGATAAGCGGTCCGGGAACCAGTATCTGGACCAGAGCGCCAGACGGGCCATCGAGCGGGCGGCCCCGTTGCCCCCGCTGCCCAGGGGCATGGCGTCCTATGATGTGGTGGTGATTTTTACACCGAAAGGAATGAGATGACGATGCGGTGGATGTGTACGATGATGACAGTGCTGCTGGCGGCCGCCCTGCTGGGTCCGGTCCCCGTGCAGGCAAAAACCTATGACACCATCAATGTCAGCAACCCGTTCCTGAACAAGACCCCGGTGGCGGTGCCGGCCTTCAAACCGCTGTCCGGCAGCCAGACGGAGATCGACATCGGTGCCACCGGCCTTCAGATCCTCAGGGACGGGCTGACGTTCACCGGGTACCTGAAGCTGGTGAACCCGTCGGCGTTTCTGGCCGATCCGGCCCGGACCGGCATCCAGCTGGGGGACATCACCTTCCGGGACTGGACCGGTATCGGAGCGGAGCTGCTGGTCACCGGCGGCATCGAAGAGAGCCAGAACCGCATCCGGCTGGAGCTGCGGCTGTTTGACACCTTCAACACACGGCTTCTGGTGGGCAAGGTCTATACCGGCCCGCCGGACCAGATCCGCCGTATGATCCATCTGTTCTGCAGCGAGGTGTCCTTTGCCCTCACCGGAAACTGGGGGGTGTTTGCCAGCCGGCTGTCTTTTATCTCCACGGTGGACGGAAACAAGGAGGTTTTTGTCAGTGATTTTGACGGGTACAACCCCCGGCAGGTGACCCATCATAAAAATATCACCCTGTCGCCGGCCTGGTCCTCGGACGGGCAGTGGCTGGCCTATGTGTCCTATGCCAACGGCAAGCCCGACATCTTTGTGAAGCATCTGAAAGACAACCGGGGAAACATCATCAACCGGGACGGCATGAACATCACCCCGGCCTGGATGCCTGGCCAGGAGACCCTGGCGGCGGCCTTGAGTTTTTCGGGCAATCAGGAAATATATCTGTTGACCCGGCAGGGAGAAATCATTAAAAAGGTAACAAGCAGCTGGGGAATCAATGTGTCGCCGCGGTTTTCACCGGACGGCAAAAGGCTGGCCTTTGTCTCCAACCGGGCCGGCACCCCCCAGATTTATATAAAGGAACTGGCATCCGGGGATGTCAGCCGGGTGACCTTTCAGGGTCGGTACAACACCTCGCCTGCCTGGTCTCCGGACGGCAAGAAGATCGCCTATGTCGGGATTGAAAAAAACCAGATTGACATCTATCTCATCAATCTGGAGACAGGTCCCGGCATGCCGGTACAGTTGACCCGGGACCAGAAGGACAATGAAGACCCGTCCTGGTCCCCGGACGGCAATCTGATTGTCTTTACCTCGAACCGGGACGGCGCAACCCCGGCCCTTTATGTGATGACGGCGGCCGGCACGGACCAGCGCCGCCTGATGCAGATGAAGGGCAGCCAGACCCAGCCCGTGTGGTCCGGGCCGGTGACAGACAGAGAGTAAAGAGTAAAAAGAACAGCAGCAGACATTATAAACCAAGGAGGGAATGATGAACAAAAAGCTGTGGATGCATGTAGTGATGGCCATTCTGGTGGCAGGGCTGTTTCTGACGGCGTCCTGCGCCAAAAAAACCGTAGTGTCGGATGCCACCAGTATCGAAGATCAGGCAAAGGCGGAAGCTGAGGCCGCTGCCGCGGCAAGAAAGGCCGAAGAAGAACGGATCCGCCAGCAGGCGCTTCAGGATGAGGCAGCCAGAAAAGAAGCCATGGCCCAGGCAGCCATGTCACGTTTTCTGGATGCGCATATCCATTTTGCCTTTGACCGGTCGGACCTGTCCGATACGGCCAAGGAACTGCTGAGGGAAAAAGCGGAATGGCTCAAGGCCAATCCGGGTGCAAGCGTCATCATTGAAGGCCATTGTGATGAGCGGGGTACCACCGAGTACAACCTGGCATTGGGAGAACGCCGGGCCAGAGCGGCAAAAGAATACCTGCAGGACCTGGGCGTCGGCGCATTCCGTATGAGCACCATCAGTTACGGTGAGGAACGTCCCCTGGACCCGGGACAGAACGAAGCGGCATACAGCAAAAACCGCCGGGCCCAGTTTGTATTGAAATAACAGCCAGTGTTTGATTTGACCAGGGTCAGGCCGGGAGTATGCCCGGTCTGACCTTGACTGTTTTTAATCAGGGTGAGGGGTTGCGATGAAACAGATGGTTTTATGGGGATGCGGGGCAGCCCTGGTTCTTCTGGCCGGGTGTGTGTCACCGGAGCAGCACCAGATGCTGGAAAACCGCATCAGTGCGCTGGAAATCGAGAGCAACCGGCAGATGGCGCGGCAGACCGGTGCAGGCACAGACCTGGCCACCACCGTCGGGTCCCTTGAGCAGAAAATGCAGACAGACGACCAGATGTACCGGGAAAGCATGGCCAACATGCGGCAGGAGCTCCGGCAGCTCCAGGAGAACGTCGGGCGGCTCGAGGGAAGGATCGAAGAGATGATGCATCAGTCGGGGGCCATGGGAACCGGCATGCAACCGGATCCGGGAAACCGGCTGGACCGGATGGATCAGGCCATCTCCCGCAATCACATGCGGATCACCAACCTGGAAACCCATATGGGATTCGAACCCCAGGGTCCGGGTCCGGACGACACGGTGCCGGGTGCGCCGGCCGCCGGTGCAGGACCGGCAGCGCCCCTGTCTGAAAAAGGGGCCTATGATGCGGCCAAAAGACTGTTTGATGACGGCGACATGGCAGCGGCAAGGGAGCAGTTTGAGAGTTTTATCACCACCTATCCGGGCTCGGTTTATGCCGGCAGTGCAAGGTACTGGATTGCCGACAGCTATTATGTGGAAAAATGGTTTGAAAAAGCGATTCTGGAGTACCAGAAGGTGATCGAGCAGTATCCGGACTCCACCAAGACCGCAGCGGCCCGGCTCAAGCAGGGGTACGCGTTTGCAGAACTGGGAGAAAACGCCAATGCCCGGCTGATTCTCAACGAACTGATCACCCGGTATCCGGATTCCCGGGAAGCCGGGTTTGCAGAAGAAAAACTCAAGCAGCTCAACTGAGCGGTCAAGATGATCAAGGTGGTGGGGATCGATCCCGGACTGGCCGGCACCGGCATCGGTGTTCTGGAAGGGGATGCCGGCGGCGTGACCCGGTACTCCTTCGGCAGTGTGGCAACCCGGCCGGCCGACAGTTCCGCCTGCCGCCTCAACACCATCTATACAAGGGTCAGCCGGTTTCTGGCCGATCAGACCCCTGACCTGGTGGTGATCGAGGATATCTATTCGCTGGACCGGTACCCGGGGTCGGGCATCCTGCTGGGCAAGGTGTCCGGGGTGCTGCTGGTGGCGGCGTTCCGGGCCGGGGTTCAGGTGGAGGAGATTGCCGTGCGGGAGGCTAAAAAAATCATCTGCGGCAACGGCAGTGCAGACAAATTCCAGATGGAACGGGCCGTGCGCCATTTTCTGGACCATCCGGAGCCCATCCGGCCTTTCCATGCCTCCGATGCCCTGGGGCTGGCCATCACCGGATATTTCCGGCACAGGAAAAAACCATGATCGGATACCTGGAGGGAAAAATCATAGACTGTGACGCCGACGGCCTGCTGGTTCTGGCCGGTCAGGTGGGGTATGAGGTGCTGGTGAGCCCCTTCACACGGCAGCAGGTGCTGTCCCGGTCAGCCAGGGGGGATGAACCGGTGGGGCTGTACATTTACTTTCATGTGACCGAACGCCAGCCCCGGCCGGTTTTGATCGGATTTGCCACCCCGTCGGACAAGGCGTTCTTCCAGCGGTTCATTTCCGTTGCCGCCATCGGGCCCATCAAGGCGGTCAAGGCCCTGATCCGTCCCACTGCGGAAATCGCCGGGGCCATCGAGGAAAAACAGGTGGCGTTTCTGTCGAAACTGCCGGGGATCGGCACCCGCACCGCTGAAAAAATCATTGCCACCCTTCACGGGAAAACCCGGGAATTTGCCGGCGCAGCCCTGCCGGAAGCCACCCGGGATCCTGCGGTAATCCTGCCGTTGGAAAAACAGCAGATCGTTCTGCAGGTGACCGGGGTGCTGGTGGAGCAGCTCGGACATTCCCCTGCCTCGGCCCAGCGCATGATCCAGGCGGCAGTTGAGAAAAATCCCGGCATTCAGACCCCGGAAGCCCTGCTGGATGCCATCTTCCAGGAAGGACCCTGACCATGGCTGATGATATTCTGTCTTTTTCCTCTGATACCAAAGGGGTGGTCACCCCCCAAACCACCCCGGAGGACCGGATGCCGGACATGGTGTCGTTGCGGCCGGCCCGGTTTGAAGACTATGTCGGCCAGACCGCCACGGTGGAAACCCTGAAGATCGCCATCCAGGCCGCCAGGCTCAGAAACGAACCCCTGGACCACATCCTTTTCCACGGTCCCCCGGGCCTGGGCAAAACCACCTTGTGCCACATCATTGCCAATGAGATGGGAAAGGACCTGACCGTCACCTCGGGCCCCACCCTGGAAAAGGGCGGGGACCTCATGGGGATATTGACCCACCTGTCCGACGGCGAGTTTCTGTTCATCGATGAGATCCACCGGATTCCCAAAGTGGTGGAAGAGTTTCTGTATCCGGCCATGGAGGATTTTGCCGTGGATTTCGTGTTTGACAAGGGCATCCATGCCAGAAGCCACCGGTACCGGCTGAAAAGGTTCGTGCTGGTGGGGGCCACCACCCGGGTGGGGCTGCTCTCGTCGCCGCTGCGGGACCGGTTCGGCCTGTTCCAGACCCTGGATTTTTATACCGAGCCGGAGCTGGTGGTGATTATCCGGCGGTCGGCCCGGCTGCTGGATACCCGGATAACCGGGGACGGGGCCCTGGCCCTGGCCCGGCGGTCCCGGGGAACCCCCAGAATCGCCAACCGGCTGCTCAGGCGGGTCAGAGATTATGCCCAGGTGCGGTCCGACGGCCGGGTGACCACAGATATCGTCCAGGCGGCCCTGGCACTGGAAGGCATTGACAGCCTGGGACTCACCTGCCTGGACCGCAGTTATCTGAAAACCATCATCGATTTTTACAAGGGCGGCCCGGTGGGAATCGAAGCCATTGCCGCCACCCTGCAGGAGGAAACCGACACCCTGGTGGACGTGGTGGAGCCCTTTTTGTTGAAGATCGGGCTGGTGCTGCGCACCTCAAGCGGCCGGAAAGCCTCGGACCTTTCATATCAGCATCTCAAGCAGTTTGACCTGAAACCTCAAGCAGGATGACCCGTCCATGAAAAAGACGATGGCCCTGTGGGCCTGGTTGTGGGTATATGCCCTGCCGGCGTGGGCCGGCACCGTGCCGG
>DATHSR010000292.1:0-1631 GCA_035464035.1 Desulfotignum sp.
GATGATCAGTCTCTTTTTTCTGGGTATGATCATGGACGATCTGCCCATTATCATGATCACCACGCCCATCTATGTACCCATCATTGCCAGTCTGGGTTTCGACCCCATCTGGTACGGGATTCTGTTTATTTTGAACATGCAGATGGCCTATTTGACGCCCCCGTTCGGATTTGTGCTTTTTTACATGAAAGGCGTGGTGCCGGAAGGCATTACCATGGGAGACATTTACCGGTCCGTGGGGCCGTTCATCTTTCTTCAGGCCGTCGGCCTGATCATTGTGATGCTGTTTCCCCAGATCTGTTTGTGGCTGCCCGGCATGATGGGGTGATGCACGATCAGGATATTGACAGCGGATTTTTTTGATTAGAAACCAGGAACTGATTATGGAAAATACAGACAGCAAGGTGATGCGGCTAAACCAAGCCGTTGAAAAATATGTCACAGACGGGTGCCACCTGTCCATCGGCGGGTTCACCCTGAACCGCAATCCCATGGCCGCGGTGCACGAGATCATCCGGCAAAAGAAGAGAGACCTGCATGTGTACGCCCATTCCAACGGCCAGGGCGTGGATGAACTCATCGGAGGGGGGTGCGTGTCCCGCCTGGAGATCGCCTATGGCGGGACCGGCAAGTTCATGCCCACCTGCATCCGTTTCAGAAAAGCGGTTCAGGAACAGACCATCACGGTGGAGGATTATTCCAACTTTCAGATGACCCTCCGGTTTCTGGCCGGGGCCATGGGCATCGCCTTTCTGCCCACCCGGTCCTCCCTGGGAACCGACATCATCAGCAAGTGGGGATTTCCCAAAGAGTTCAGGGAACAGCAGGACCGGATCCCGAACAAGAAACTGGTGGTGATGGACAATCCCTTTGACGGGTGGTGCGATACCCGGAAAGTGGTGCTGGTGCCGGCCATCAATCCGGATGTGACCATCATTCATGTCCAGACCGCCGATGTCCGGGGCAACTGCCGCATGGAGGGCCTGACCTTTGCCGATGTGGAGCAGGCCAAAGCGTCCCGGGTTTTGATCATCACCTGCGAAGAACTGGTGGAAGAAGATTTTCTCAAAACCGATCCGGACAGAAACCAGATCCCTTTCATCCATGCCACCGCCGTGGTCAAGGTGCCGTTCGGGGCGTATCCCACGGCATGCTTCAGGTACTATGACTATGACCCGGTGTACATGAAGGCCTATGCAAGGGCCGCCCATGAGGATGCCGCCTATGCCGGTTTTCTGGCGGACACGGTGTTTGCGCACAAAACCCACGCCGACCTGCTGGATCACGTGGGACGGCACCGGCTGGAATCGATCCTGGCGGACCGCAGCTGCGGGTATGCCAAAGACCTGGACCGTAAATAAGGAACCTGTGACCATGGACTATACACTCAAAGAGCTGATGACCATCTGCGCGGCCCGGGAAATCAAAAACGGGGACATCGTTTTCTGCGGTACCGGCATCTCCATGCTGGCGGCCATGGCGGCCAAAAACATCAACGCACCCGACAGCGTGATTTTCTTTGAAACCGGGGCCATCGATTACAGGCTGGCCCATATTCCACTGGCCGTGGCCGATCCCCGGATCATGTACCATACCTCTGCCAACGGCGGGCTGATGGAAGCCTTCTGCAC
>DATHSR010000293.1:0-2539 GCA_035464035.1 Desulfotignum sp.
TATTTTGAGGCGGTCAACCGGTTTCTGTCGCAAGGCCCGGAAACATCGGCAGTATGGCAGTTGACAGCACCGCCGGCGTCATGACGGCGGCATCAGAAAAACCGTGCAAAGGCGCGACGGGCACCTGATTGGATCCAGGCCGCAGCGCCCTGGACTCGGTCTTTTTTTTTGGAACCATCAAACGGGTTCAGGTGGGTGTCCGTTACAGGGAGCAGTCTTTTGACCGGACAGTTTCCGGCCGGTCCGGTGTGCAGAAAATAAAAACAAGAAAGGTTTTGACATCCCAACTGATTCTTATATAATTCAGTTATCGCGTTGAATCTGATCCGGGCCTGCTTTGATATCTGCTGTTCATCTCCTTCTGTTCCGGGGTGTTTCTTTTTAAATTTCTTTTAAAGGAGGGTATCATGAACGAAAGCGTCTACAAAATTATCGATCTTGTGGGATCCAGCACCACTTCCTGGGAAGATGCCGCCAACAAAGCCATTGCTAAAGCCTCTGGCTCACTTCGGGACCTGAGACTCGCCGAGGTGCAGAAACTGGACATCAAAATTGAAGATGGCAAGCCGGCCCAGTTCCGTGCCAACATCCGGCTGTCCTTCAAGTATCAGGATTAACCGGACGTAAAACCGATGGGGTCAGGTCCGGATCTGGCCGCTGCCCCAGGCCACGAACTTGGTGGTGGTCAGTTCCCGGATGCCCATGGGGCCGTAGGCATGGAGTTTGGAAGTGGAGATGCCGATTTCGGCCCCCAGCCCCAGTTCCCCCCCGTCATTGAACCGGGTGGAGGCGTTGACGATGACCAGGGACGCATCCACTTCCCGCACAAACCGCCGGGCCCTGGTATAATCGGTGGTCATGATGGCTTCGGTGTGATTGGATCCGTATGCGGCAATGTGGGCCATGGCCGCATCCATGTCAGGCACCACCCGGACCGCCAGAATCAGATCCAGGTATTCAGCCGGCCAGTCCGCTTCAGTGGCTGGCTGAATATTTTCCAGGAGCCGGCAGCAAACCGCACACCCTTTCAGGGTGACACCGGCGTTTGTCATGGCGCTGTACATCTTTGGCAGAAAAACCGGGGCGATTTTTTCATGCACCAGCACCGTTTCCATGGCATTGCAGACACCGGGCCGCTGGGCCTTGGCATTGACGCAGATTTTCACGGCCATATCCAGGTCTGCGGTATCATCCACATATCCATGGCAAACCCCTTTGTAATGCTTGAGTACCGGGATCGAGGAATTTGTCACCACATGGCGGATGAGGCCTTCGCCTCCCCGGGGGATGATCAGGTCCACTAAAGTCTCCTGCTTGAGCAGGATATCCACCGCTTCCCGGTCCCGCAGCGGGATGACCTGGGCCGCAGCCGGAGGCAGATCTGCGGCAACAAGGCCCTGATCGATGACCCGGGCCAGGGCCAGGTTGGAGTGAAGGGCTTCGGAACCGCCCCGCAGAATTACGGCGTTTCCTGCCTTGAGACACAGACCGGCGGCATCCACGGTGACGTTGGGCCGGGACTCGTAAATGATGCCGATGACCCCTAACGGGATGCGCATTCTGGCGGTTTCAAGGCCGTTGGGGCGGATGCTTGAATCAGACAAAGTGCCCACCGGATCATCCAGCCCGGCTACAAATTCAAGCCCCTCTGCCATGGACGCAATGGTTTTGTCCGTGATGGTGAGCCGGTCAATCATGGCGGAAGACAACCCGGTTTTCCGGGCTGCGGCCACATCTTTCTGATTTTCCGCCGTTATGATGAGTGCCTGGGTTCTCAACAGGCCGGCAATGGCGGTCAGGGCCGCATCCTTCTGCTTTCTGGAAACTGCGGCCATAACTCCCGAAGCAGTCCTGGCAGCCTGGGCAAGTTCAATGATGCGGGTTTCAATGGTCATGGTCACTCCTTGGATTGAGCTATGCATTTTGACGGGCAAAAGACCGTCAGGCCGGGTTCCCGATAATCACCAGGTTGTCCCGGTGAATGACCTCGTCGTAGGGCCGGTATCCGAGGCGGTCCTTGATCTGGCTGGTCTGGCATCCCATGATTTTGAGGACATCGGTGGCATTGTAGTTCACCAGACCCATTCCCAGCAGCTGTTTGTCCTCATCCATGAATTCCACCGGGTCCCCTACGTCAAAATAATCATCCACCCGGACAATGCCGGAGGGTAACAGGCTTTTGTGCTGCCTTACCACGGCATCTTTGGCCCCGGCATCGATGGTGATCCGGCCCTTGGCCTGCAGGGTCAGGCCGATCCATTTTTTTCTCGAGTTGAGTTTTTCCGTCTTGGGAACAAAATAGGTGCCGTCATAGGTATTTTCAAAAATGGACAGCAGGATGTCCGGGGTGAATCCGCAGGCAATGATTTTGGGAATGCCGGCGGTGGTCAGTTTTCGGGCGGCCGTGATTTTGGTTTTCATGCCGCCGGTGCCCAAAGGACCGGCAATGGTCCCGGCCATATCCTCGATCTGCTGACCCGGGTTGTCCACCACCCGGATAAGCTGTGCATCCTCATGCACCCGGGGGTCTTTGTCGAAC
>DATHSR010000294.1:0-1777 GCA_035464035.1 Desulfotignum sp.
TTCTTGTTTGCTCCCATGGAGATGGATGCCACATAGACATATCCATAGCTCATCATCATCCGGCCCAGGTCTTTTTTGCCGATCTTTTTACCCGAGGCCGCGTATTTGGCTATGGCGCCGGTGGGGGTGGCCTTGGAGGACTGGCCGCCGGTGTTGGAATACACCTCGGTGTCCATTACCAGGATATTGATGTCTTCGCCCGAGGCCAGCACATGGTCCAGGCCCCCGAACCCGATGTCATAGGCCCAGCCGTCCCCGCCGAACACCCAGTGGGATTTTTTGGTGAACACATCTTTTTCATCATGGATTTCCTTTAAAATCCCTTGGGTTTCATCTTTGAGCAGGGTTTTGAGGGCAAATCCGTATCTGGCTGATTCTTCTGCACTGTCTTTGCCGGCCAGCCAGCCTTCCAGCGCCTCTTTCACGGCGTCGGACACACCGGTATCCAATGCCTGTTTCACCTTGGCAGCCAGGGCCTTGCGCCGGTTCCGGGTGGCCAGCATCATGCCGTACCCGTATTCCGCCGCATCCTCGAACAAGGAGCTGGCCCAGGCCGGACCGTGTCCGTCGGCATTGGTGCAGTAAGGCGTTGACGGGGCCGACCCCCCCCAGATGGAGGAGCATCCCGTGGCATTGGCAATGGTCATTCTCTCGCCGAACAGCTGGGTGATCAGTTTGACATAGGGGGTTTCACCGCATCCGGCACAGGCGCCGGAGAACTCCAGCAGGGGTTGATACAGCTGACTGCCCTTGACGGTTTCCCGCTTGAGAATATCGGTCTTGAACGGGATGCCTGTGGAAAACTGATGGTTGATTTTCTGTTCATCCACCTGTGTGGACAGGTGTTTCATCACCAGGGCCGTGGTTTTGGCAGGGCAGATATCGGCACAGTTGCCGCAGCCCTGGCAGTCCAGCGGGTTGACCTGGATCCTGAACTGATAGTCTTCCATGCCTTTTCCCTTGCCTTTCACCGTGACAAAGGTCTTTGGGGCTGCCGTGAGTTCTTCTTCTCTGGCCACAATGGGAATGATGGCCGCATGGGGGCAGACATAGGCGCACTGGTTGCACTGAATGCAGTTTTCCGGTATCCATTCCGGCACATTGATGGCCACCCCGCGTTTTTCAAACCGGGCCGTTCCCTGTTCAAACACCCCGTCCACGGAAAATGCGGATACCGGCAGGTCATCCCCGCCCTGGGCATTGATTTGGCGCATCACGTTTTCAACAAACGGCGTGGCCGGTTCCGATCTGGTTTCTTCTCTGACCGCGTCTTTCCAGGATTTGGGAACTTTCACCTTTTTCAGGTTGTCCAGGGTTTTGTCCACGGCTTCCATGTTCATTTTCACCACAGCATCCCCTTTTTTGCCGAACATCACCTGGATATCGTCTTTGAGCAGCTGAATGGCCTGGTCCACGGGCAGCACATTGGACAGCTTGAAAAAACAGGTCTGCATGATCATGTTGATGCGGTTGCCCAGCCCTATTTTCTCCGCAATGGCCACGGCATCGATATTGTAGAAGTTGAGTTTCTTGTCATGGATGGTCTTGCGGACATCCCCCGGGATCTGGGTTTCCATGTCCTTTACCGACCACTGGGAATTGAGCAGAAAGGTACCCCCCTCCTTGATGCCTTTGAGCACGTCATAGATCTGCACATAATTGGACTTGTGGCAGGCCACGAAATCCGGATTTTCAATCAGATAGGTGGATTTGATCTTCACATCCCCGAACCGCAGGTGGGACACGGTCAGGCCCCCGGATTTCTTGGAGTCATAGG
>DATHSR010000295.1:0-1939 GCA_035464035.1 Desulfotignum sp.
CCTGTCCCGGGTGGTGGCGCAGGTGGTGGAAAAAATGATCCGACGTCATCCCCATGTCTATGGCAATACCGTTGTCAACACCCGGGCAGATCTGCTGGATCAGTGGGAGCAGATCAAGAACCGGGAGAAAGACGGCAAGGCACGATCTTCTGCCATGGATGCCGTTCCCAAAGGCATGCCCGGACTGCTGCGGGCCATGAAAGTGTCAAAATCCGCCGTCAAGCAGGGGTTTGAGTGGGAAAATCTCCGCCAGGTGCTGGACACGGTGAAGAGTGAAATTGCAGAGTTCGAGGCAGCGCTGGATAGCGCGGATGACGACGGGGTCATGCTGGAGTTCGGGGATATCCTGTTTACCCTGGTGAATGTGGCCCGGTTTGCCGGGTTTCATCCGGAAACCGCTTTGGCACGGGCCACGGCCAAATTTGAAAGCCGGTTCCGTCTCATGGAGTCAGACCTGGCCCGGGAAGGCAAAAACCTGGATGCACTGTCGGCATCGGAAAAAGAAGCCTTCTGGTCCCGGGCCAAGAGAGCGTGTGATCGAAACGCCTGAGCACCGCTGTTATCGGGCAGGGAAAGATCTGAAATCCCGGTTTTTCAAAGCGTTTCAATCGTCAAAGTCGCCTTTGGGACCCTTGTCCGAGGTGATCTGTGCCGCTTTGTCCATAATTTTTTCCTGGGTCCATTCTCCGGGGGATTCTATGGCTCGGGCCTTTACCCCCGGGTCGTGGGACCGGGTTTCCAGAATATGCTCCAGGACGATCCCTGCCGTGCCTGCCGCGTTGAAAACTTCGGTGAGCAGGGTGTAGACAAAGGTCTGCACACCGTCGGCCATCCGGTCACGGATTTTTCGGGACTGGGCCAGAAAACGGTTTTCAAAGGGAGCGTTGAGCTTTTTAAAATTTCCACCGGTGAGGCCGTGGTCTTTCGCATAGGCCAGCATCTGCTGCCACATCTTCTCATCCACCCCCTTGTACGGCTGCTTGATGAAACTGCCGTCACCGTCCAGGATGGCATTGCCGTAATCATTGACTTTCAACCCCCAGGAGATCATCTGCAGGGCCGTGGCCACATTGGCTTTGGTGGTCCGGGTTTCTGCAGCAATCCGCCGGAGACGCTCCGAGCTGTTGCCGGATGTGCCATGCTGGGCACCGGATACCTTGTAAGGCGCCAGGGCCTCATGAATCTGTGCGGTCAACGGCACGTTGATGCCGGCATCGCTCTGTTCGATGCCGTGGGTGGTGCCGTTGTTCAGTGCGATCCAGTCCGGAAATATGCCGTGGGCGTTCAGGCCCTGGATCAGAAACAGCGCTTCCTGGGGCGTGGACAGCCCCAGTTTGCCTTTGATCTCCCCCACTTCAGTTTCAAGGCCGGCCCAGCCTGGAACAGACGGAAACAGTTCGATGTTGGCCAGCAGGTTCTGGTCATCGGCCATGTGGGAGGCATCAATGGCAATGGAGGTGATACCCGCATCAAACAGGGAGGCGATTTCGGTTTTGGCCGGTTCGATGTCTGCAGCGGCTTTTATGCCGAAATGATCGGCATGGATGGCCACCGGAATGGTGATGCCCATTTCGTTCATGAACGCATCGGTCTGGCGGGCAATGTTCCACAGATTGACGGCGCAGTAGGCATTGGTACCGCCTTCCGACCGGGCGATTTCAATGATGATGGCGGCATCAGCCTGCTGGGCCGCGCGCAGCGCACCCCGGATGATAAAAGCGTTTCTGCCGTTGGCGGCAATAGTCATGCATCTGCCTTTTTTGAGCATGGCCTGATCAATGTATTTGCCGCTGACAATCAATGCTCTGGAATGGGGAAACAGCTTTTTGATATTGGGGGGCCTGCCAAGATCAAGGGCGGTCTGAAAGTCTGCTGAAGAATGATGGGCCATGATTTATATCTCCCGGGTGGTGTTGGCTGGTTAACAGAACGGTCATCT
>DATHSR010000296.1:0-3636 GCA_035464035.1 Desulfotignum sp.
CATGGCGTTGGGCATGCGGAGCGGTAAAAACGGCAAACTGTCTGAGGACATACCTGCCCGCAGTTTTTGCCGTTCAGCGCAGCATGCCCTACGCCATGTCAGACACGGCAGAGGGTGAGACCCCCCGGCACCCCCCGGCACGGGTCTTCCGGCCCGGCGTCAGAACCGGGTTGCCAAGAAAAAACGGATCAGATCATGATGGAAAGGGCGTGAAGCTCTCTGTCCAGAATCTTGGCCGACACCTTGACTGCGGTTTTGATTTCCGGGGCAAACACGGAGATTTTGTATTCTTCCAGGAGCCAGAAAAAATCCTCGACTTTTTGGACTTTTTCTGGGGAGGTGTTTTCAGACAACCCCGCTACCTGGGAAGCCAGATGCTGCTCGAAGCGGTTCAGTTTCAGGGCTTTTTCAGCTTCCCTGCCCGGGTTGTCCGCCCCCCGCTGGGCCCGGATGGTGATGCAGGCCACATACCGGGGCAGATGAATGATCCGTTCCATGGGGTAAAGGGACAGAAAATGGGGGGGGACCAGTTTCCTGAGTTCCTCAAACAGATAATCCAGAATTCTGCTGGCCTGGGGCCGGTTCCGGTGTTTTAGAGACAGGGACTGGATCAAGGAAAAGCATTCGGCATAGGCGTTGCCCACGGTCAGGATATCTTTTAAAAGTTCCCCGGTTTTCTGGTAAAGCACCGGCCGAAGTGACTGGATATGCGCTTCAAACGCTGTCTTTGTCCGCAGGTTTTTTTCAAACAGGTCCCTTGTGATGCAGGTGTAAATTGCGTCCTGAAAAGCAGTCTGCCCGTTGAAATACGGCGCGACCTGCCTGAGGGCGGCCTGGGTGCGGATATCTTTTCGGATGGCCTTGAAATCAGCGGCATACATCAGTTCGTACAGGCGCCGGATACCCTGCGGGTGGGCGGTGTCCGCATCCTTTTGGGAGGAAAAAAGACGCAGGCTCACGCAATCTGCCTCCATTTTCAGACCGGGATACCCCTTGCGGGTGAACCCGTCTGTTTTATCAATACAGAGTTCCTCAGGAATTTCTTCTTGCAGGTAAGGGTCAGTCCATGCGGTGAACCCGGTTTTTTCAAACCGTTGGCGGACCTGGTCAAATGCGGTGGTGCCGGGCCGGGATCGGGTGGCGGGAAACCGGCTTAAGATGGACGGGTCCCTGAGGGAGGTGATCTCCCGGTCCTGATGGTCCCGGATGGAGATGCGCATTTTCAGATGATCGGGCAGGGTGTCCTCGGACCAGGCCGTGGCCGGAATCATGATCCCGTAATTTTTCTGGATAAATGCGGACAGTTGGGAAAACAGCGGCCGGTCCTCTTTCGGCAGGTCTTTTGCAATGCGGGATGCAGTTTCCTGGACCGGCACCAGCCGGACCCGGTACTGTTTGGGCAGCCCCTTGATCAGGCCGGCGATTTTTTCTTCAAACAGGCCCGGCACCAGTTTTTCCAGGGCGGTTTTCGGGACCTGGGCTGCGGCATCCACGGGCACTTTGATGGTGACCCCGTCTGCCTCGTCTCCGGGATTGAACTGGTAGGACAGGGCAAAATTGCCCTGCCGGGTATCCAGAATATCTGGAAACAGGGCCAGGTGATGGTCATCCACCCGGGTTTTTTCCAGATCCTGCCGGGTCATGTGCAGAAAATCATCGGTTTTGCAGTCCTTCAGAAATTTGGCAAAGGTTTTGAGATTGTAAAACGGCCGGGGCAGACGGGCGTGGTAGAACTGGACCATCTCCTCGGTGCTGGCCAGGATATCCTTCTGCCGGGTTTTGTGCTCCAGCTCCGCCAGGTGTTCGATCAGTTCCCGGTTGTGAACCATGAAGGGGAACGGCCGGGAGATCTCCTCTTCCACCAGGGCCTTGCGGATAAAGATGTCCCCGGCCTCTGCCGGATTGATTTTCCCGTAGGCCACGGGCCGGGCCGGTACGATCACCAGACCGAACAAAGACACCTGTTCGGTGGCCATCACCTGGCCCTGTTTTTTCTCCCACCGGGGATCGGCCCAGTTGCGGGTGCACAGGTCTTTTCCGATTTCCTCCAGCCAGGACGGATCGATGTTGGCCACCCCCCGGGCAAAGAGCTGGCTGGTTTTGACAAATTCTGCCGCCACAATCCAGGGTCCGGCCTTGTCAAACAGGCCGGACCCCGGAAAAATCATGACCTGCTGCCCCTTGGCGGCAGTGTAGATGTTTTTTTCCTTTTTATGGGCGATATGGGACAGGTACCCGGCCAGCAGGGATTTGTGCAAGGCAATGTACAGGGGACCGCCGGTTTCATGGTCTTTGGATCTGAGCCTGGCGGTTCCGGAAGGCGGCGTGAACGGCGTAAACCCTTTAAATCCGTGTTCTTCCAGCAGCCGCCGGATCTGGCTATGAATATCCTGCCACTCCCGGAACCGTTTGAAGGACAGAAAATGATCGATGCAGAACTGCCGCAGCCCGTTCCGAGTCTTCAGTTTTTTTTCCGCATCCTTGCAGGCATTCCAGATATTGAGCAAGGTGACAAAATCGGATGCCGGATCCTTGAACTTTGCATGCTGCTGGTCGGCGGCAGCGGTTTTTTCCGCCGGCCGCTGCCGCACATCGGAGATGGACAGGGCCGTGGCAATGATCAGGGCTTCGGCCAGGCAGTTGTTTTCCCTGGCTTGGATGAGAATTCTGGACAGTTTCGGATCCACCGGGATCTTTGCCATGATCTGACCCACCCGGGTGAGGGCTACGGTTTTTTTCTTGTCCGGGCCCGGTTTGTGCTCCTGGATCGCCCCCAGTTCCACCAGGGTGTCAAATCCGTCCTTGATGCTTTTGGGAGCCGGCGGATCGATAAAGGGAAACCCCTGGACATCCCCCAGGTTCAGAAAGATCATGCGCAATATCACTTCAGCCAGGTTGCTCCGCAGAATTTCCGGGGCCGTGAAAAACGGGCGGCCGTTAAAATCATCTTCATCGTACAGCCGGATGCACACCCCGTTTTCCATTCGGCCGCACCGGCCCAGGCGCTGGTTGGCGGAGCTCTGGGAGATGGGCCGCACCGGCAGCGAGGTGGTGCGGGTCCGGGGGGAGTAGCTGGGGATGCGTGCCAGTCCGGTGTCGATGACATATCTGATGCCCGGAATGGTCAGAGAGGTTTCCGCCACATTGGTGGAGACGATGATTTTCCGGCCCGGGGTCCGGGAAAACACCCGGGCCTGTTCTCCTGCCGACAGCCTGGCAAACAGGGGCAGGACAGTGACACCGGGATGTCCCCGTCCCCGGATCAGGGCCATGGTCTCACCGATGTCCTGTTCCGTGGGCATGAAGATCAGCATGTCCCCGGACCGGGTCCGGGACAAAAGCGAATGGGCCGCCTCGGCGGCCGCCTCCACATACCCCTGGTCTTCCGGGCTCTGCTTTTCTCCGGATTCTCCCAAGATGGGCTGGTAGATGGTTTCCACGGGGAACATCCGGCCGGACACCTCGATGATGGGGGCCTGGTCAAAGGCTGTGGAAAATTTTTGTGTATCAATGGTGGCCGATGTGATGATCAGTTTCAGGTGTTTGCGTTTTTTCACCAGCCGCCGCAGGATACCCAAAGTAAAATCAATGTTCAGGCTGCGTTCATGGGCCTCGTCCACAATCAGGGTGTCATAC
>DATHSR010000297.1:0-9026 GCA_035464035.1 Desulfotignum sp.
CGCGCGTATACGGGTGCCGGGCATGATCGTAAACGTTTTGGGCATCGGCCATCTCAACGAGCTTACCAAGATACATCACCCCGATGCGGTCGGACACATGCCGGACCACGGACAGGTCATGGGAAATAAACACATAGGTCAGCCCCATGGTCTGCTGCAGTGTCAGAAGAAGGTTCAGTATCTTGGACTGCACCGATACATCCAGGGCCGATACCGGCTCATCGCAGATGATGATTTCAGGGTTCATGCTCACGGCCCGGGCAATGCCGATCCGCTGGCGCTGCCACCCTGAAAATTCATGGGGATATTTGTCCAGGCTGTCTTTTGAAAGTCCCACATCATCCAGCAGCCGCCCGATGACCGCAGGCAGCTCCCCTGAGTGTTTTCCATGAATCCTGTATTTTTCTTCCAGAATCTGCCGGACGGTCTGCCTGGGATCCAGAGATTCATACGGATCTTGAAATATCATCTGCAGATGGGAGGACAGGGTTTTCTTCTGACCGGAGGACAGGGCAAAAATGGTCTGATCCAGTACCTTGACAGAACCGCCGGTCATGTCGTGCAGTCCCATGATGCATCGTCCCAGGGTGGTTTTGCCGCATCCGGATTCTCCCACAAGCCCGAAGGTCTCTCCCTTTTTCACAGAAAAAGAAACGTCATCCACCGCATAGACCCATCCCGTGCGTCTGAGAAAGATGCCTCCCCGCACGGGAAAATATTTTTTAAGCCGGTTGACTTCCAGAATCGGCAAGACACCCTCCGCGAGATCCGGATAACACAAAAGGGTTTTACACAACCCGGTGGTGCAAAACCCTTTTAAAATTGAAATAAAAAACTACTGAACAACTACATTGACCGCAGCCGGGCCTTTCTGGCCATCTTCCACGTCAAAGGTCACCCGGTCTCCCTCGTTTAAAGATCTGAAACCGGTGGTATTGATGCCGCTGTGGTGCACAAATACGTCTGGCCCGTCTTCCTGTTCGATAAATCCATACCCTTTTGCATCGTTGAACCATTTTACAATCCCTGTTGCCATTACGACGTTCTCCTTACTTTAGGTAAAAAATTGGGGTAGTTTCAAACTTCAGGTCGAGCCATTGGAATGAACGGGTCTTGCCTTTAGAACGAAACTGCAAAGCCTTTACTATACCGGCTTTGAATGTATATTATTCGGTTTAACCCAAAAATCAAGGATTTTTTTATGTCCAATCCAACTTTTATCCCGGGTCATCCCACCATATGGCAGGCCGCGGTCCGTCCTTTTTCAACAGATCTCTGCCCGGGCGTCCGCTGAATGCACACCGTTTCCACCAGCGGGCATCGATCGGCAAACCGGCACCCTTGCGGCATCTGTAGGAGAGACGGCACATTTCCCTGGATGGTGGGCAGCATGATTTTTCTCTGTCGGGCCAGAGAAGGCATGGAGGTGAGCAATCCCCGGGTATAGGGATGCAGGGGGTTTTTGAAAAGCTCTCTGACGCCGGCTGTCTCGGCGATGCGTCCGGCATACATGATCACCACCTGATCGCAGTTTTGTGCAATCACACCCAGATCATGGGTGATCAGAATAATCGACATCCCGGATTCTTCCTTCAATGTTCTGATCAATTCAAGAATCTGGGCCTGGATGGTTACATCCAGGGCAGTGGTGGGTTCATCAGCAATAAGGATATCGGGCTCACAACTCAAGGCCATGGCAATCATGACCCGCTGGCGGATCCCGCCGGAAAGCTGGTGGGGATATTTTTTGAGCACCTGGCCGGGATCCGGAATCCCCACACGGTCAAGCATCTCCTTGGCCCTGGTCTGCTTTTGGGCACCGCTCATCTGCGGAAAATGCAGTTCAAAAACCTCTTTCATCTGGCGGCCCACACTGTGCACCGGATTCAGGGCGGTCATGGGTTCCTGGAATATCATGGCGATCTTTCTGCCCCGGATGGACTGCATCTCATGGATGGGCAGCGTCAGCAGATCCTTTCCCTCATACAGGATCTGTCCGCCTGAAATCTGTGAAACCGGTTTGGGCAGCAGCCGGATGATACTCAGGGCCGTGACGCTCTTGCCGCAGCCCGATTCCCCGGCAATACCCAGAACCTGCCCTTTTTCCAGAAAAAATCCCACACCGTCCACCGCCCGGATCCTTCCCTGCTCGGTGTCAAATTCCACCACCAGGTCCCTGACCGCCAGCAGAGGCTCCGGGTTCATGACCGGTCCCCCGTCACCCTGAACCGGGTGTCCTTGATGGTGACCGGCGTCAGGGCCTCCCCCTGTTTCATGGCAGAAATCGTCTGGTCTCTGATTTCCGGATCCATCCAGAAAAGTCCCCCCACAGTGGCGGAAAACGGATCAAACAGGTTCTCGGACATGCGGGTGCCGGGAGGGTCAGGCAATTGCAGCCACCGCCAGTATGCGATCCGCACATAGGGAACCATAAAGGTGGGCACATAGGCACCCACATCATGAATCTTGTTCTGGATGACCCTGGACAGCCGGATCCGTTCCGCTTCATCCAGGCTTTCCCGGTATTGGTCGATGAGGGCATCCAGTTCCGGATCGCTGGTATTGGTGATGTTGTTGGTCTGGGGTTTATGGGCGTTGTCTGAATGCCACCCCTGCCAGTAGGAGGGCCGCATGCTGGTGCTCCACCCCATCCAGGCCACATCATGCTGTTTTTCCAGGAACTTCTTGAACATGGCCGACGGATCCAGTTTTTCCAGCCGCAGCTCCACCCCTGCCTTGCGGGCTTCTTCCTTGAGCACCACCAGCTGCGGCATATGATCTTCATATCCATAGGTAACCATGACCGAAAACCGCTGCCCGTCCCGGGTCCAGATGCCGTCATCCCCCCGGCCCCAGCCCTGTTCTGTCATGATCGACTCCACCTGTGCAATGTCATACTGCCGGGGTGTAATGGCGGGGTCGGTATAGTCGCCATACCCGAAAAACGGCTGGGCCAGCCGGTAATAATCCCCCCGCAGCACTTTTTCAATCACTTTTTCGATGTTCATGGCATGGGCAAAGGCCAGACGGCGGTACCGGTCAGAAAAAATCTCCTTGTCCTGGTTCATCCACATGCCCAGACTGGGACGGGGCAGATCATTGAAAAACCAGATCCGGTGGACATACCCGTTCTCAACCACCCGGGTTTGGGATTTGTCATACCAGTATTTGGGCTGAACCAGGCCGAAGGTATCCAGCTGCCCTTTCTTAAAATATTCCCACTGAAGATTGAAATCCCGGATCACAGAATACTGGACCGTGTCCACGTTGAACCGGTTTTTAAAATACCGCCGGTCTTGTGCCCACCAGTCCTGTTTGCGGGCAAACCGGACATACCGCCCTTTTCTGAACTCCGACATCTGGTAGGGACCGGTATTGGGCACCACGGCCCAGTTGTACCGGGAGGTGAACTCCTTGTCCAGCGGATGGAAAAAATGCTCGGGGACAGGACTGATGCCCAGTTTCAGATGCAGGTCCGGCACGGCCTTGGTGCTTTTCACCCCGATGGTGTGGTCATCGTAAACCATGACTGCCTCAATCTCCCGGGAATAGTAATCATTGTACCAGGGAGCGATAATGTGTTCTGAGCGCATAAAGGTGAGGGTGTAGGCAAAATCCCACCCGGTGACCGGCCGGCCGTCAGACCATCTGGCATCTTTGTCCAGTTTGAAATACATGGTTTTTTTGTCCGGGTCAAAGGCCCAGTGGGTGGCCAGTTCAGGAATGATGTTGCCGGTGTTGGGATGAATATTGATCAGGGAAAGCTGATTGTCCAGAATGGCGGAACGGAAACTGCTGTTGGAATCAGGCCCCACCACCCTAAAGGTCATGGGAAAACTGAGCAGTGCGGCCCTGAAAAGTCCGCCTTTTCTGGCATCAGGTGATGCAAATACCGGATCAATCTCATTGGTCAACCAGTTAATGTTTTCAGGCACCTGTGCATAGATTCGGGCCGGAACCTCAAGACCGACATCCGGGGGGGCGGCTGCCTGGGACATCTTTTTTTCTTTGGGCGCATCCTGGCACCCTGCAAGACCTGCAAAAAGCACCAGCAACAAACACAGCAGCTTATGGACCGGCATTGTATCTCCGTTGTCTCGGATAGCGTCACCCCCGATGGGGTCGGGCCCTTGGTTTTTCAACGAAAAATATATCAGATGGACCCTTTTTTTTACAATTTTTTTTACAATATCAGTTTTTTGATTCAGGGGCAATGGCATCCAAAACAGGACATCTCTTTTGATGTGACCGCCGGCCCGCCCGATGCGGCTGCCTGCAGCAGCCGGAAAACCCGGAATTCTTTGCCTTGACACATCGGGCATGAACCGCCTATCCTGTCTGCCAGATCTCTGGAACGCCGCTGTTAAAAATGCGGCAGAGAGTGACTCCCAACAGGGTGCCTTATCCATGATCCTGCACATTGACATGGACGCCTTTTTTGCCGCTGTGGAACAGCGGGACAACCCGGACCTGAGAAACCGGCCGGTGGTGGTCTGCGGCAGTTCCCCCCGGGCGGTGGTGTCCACGGCAAGCTATGAAGCCAGACAGTTTGGCATCCAATCGGCCATGCCGCTGTTCCAGGCCAGGCAGCGCTGCCGCCACCTGGTGGTGGTACCGGGACGCATGGCAGCTTATGCGGCGGAATCCCGGAAAATCATGGAGATCCTCTCCCGGTTCACCCCTTTGGTGGAGCCGGTATCCATTGATGAAGCCTATCTTGATGTCACCGGATGCGAAACCCTGTTCGGGCCGCCTCCGGTTCTGGCACAAAAAATCAAGCAGGCTGTTTTCAGCACGCTGTCTTTGACCTGCTCCATCGGTATCGCACCGGTGAAGTTTCTGGCCAAAATCGCATCGGACATGAACAAGCCCGACGGGTTGACCGTGATTGCCGGCGAGCAGGTGCAGGAGATGATCAGGCACCTGCCCATCAAAAAGGTCCCGGGGGTGGGCAGTCAGGCCATGATCCGGATGGCGGCGCTGAACATCCGCACCCTGGGGGATGTTCAGCGGTTTGACCCGGACCTGCTGGTCAAAAAATTCGGCAAGTTCGGTCACCGGCTGTACCAGCTTTGCCGCGGCATGGATGACGCCCGGGTATCTCCCGGGACCCCCCGCAAATCCATTTCCAGTGAAACCACCCTGGACGCGGATATTTCAGATTTCAGCAGTGCCAAAGATATCCTGCTGGCCCTGGCCGCCCGGGTGGGAAGGGACCTGAGAAAAAAGGGCCTGGTCTGTTGCAGTGTGTTCATCAAGGTGAAATTCTGTGATTTCACCTTGATCACCCGGACCCGGAAAACCGATGACCCGGTCTGCGCCACAGAAGCCATCTTTCATCAGGCCCTGCGCCTGTTCAGACAGGTGCCCTTGAAAAATAAAATCCGGCTGCTGGGGGTGGGGGTGTCTCACCTGCAGTCTGAAAACACCCCGGGCCAGCTGGACCTGTTCGCCCCGGCCGGTCATGATACCCGGAAACAATGGGAAACCGTGGACCGGGCTTTGGACCGCATCTGTGAAAAATTCGGCCGGGACATGGTGGTTCCCGCAGTGTTAAACCCGCAGGGTAAAGACCCTTTGACAAAAGGAGGCAGAATGGACCAGACCATCTGTAAAAAAGTGGTGGTTTCCGGAAAGGTGCAGGGCGTTTTTTTCCGCGCGGAAACCCGCAAGGCAGCCCAGAAAGCCGGCGTTGACGGATATGTTAAAAATCTGGCAAACGGATCCGTGGAAGCCGTATTCCAGGGGACACCCCGTCAGGTGGATCAGATGGTGGCATGGTGCCGGAAGGGTCCGCCCGCCGCCCGGGTAGACCGGGTGAGCCAAGAACCCGTATCTGGTCTGCCCGGGGGTACCGGCTTTGAAATCAGGTACTAACGGCGCGGCCATTTGGCAAAACCTGGATTGCCCGGCGCCGAACTCCGGGGTTGCTCACTTTTTTTTCAAGCAGGTTTTCAGGGCTGCCGTGTGGATATCTGCCGCCACATGCACCGGGCTTTTACCGTAAATGGGATCCCATCCGGCAGGGTTGGCGGAACAGAAAAACTGGACCTCCAGACCGAACCGGGTCATGGCCGCTGACAGGGACAAGCCTTTGACCTTTTCAGCCGCCAGCCAGGTGGCGCCGCAGGGAGCGCCCCGCAGCACCTGGATTTTTTCGATACGGTCCTCATTCAGATCCACCCTGATTCTGGGCGCACCGAAAAGTTTTCCATAATCCGCCAGCTCCTTATATTCCGCCAGGGTGCAGCAGGTGGGCGGGCAGATGGCATTGCCGCATTGAATTTTCTTGCCGGACGACACCAGGGGAATCCCCAGTTTTTCGCACAACCGGCTCAAATCCTCGGAAAGATCATGGTGTCTGAGATAATCCAACACCAGGTCCGCCGCAATGGTCTCGGGCAGAAAACCGGAGCTGTCGTCGAGCACCGGCGGCAGGTCTGCCTCAATGTCATATATCTGTATGCAAAACCGCTGGTCGCCGAACTGGTTGATTCCCTTGATTTTGGCCCTGCCCGATCCGTTCTGTTGAAAAACCGCGATGGTCTGCATGGGCTAAAATCCCAGATCTTCGTTGACCAGAATGATTTTGATCCGTTTTTTGACAAAGGATTTTTCGATAATCGTCCAGTAATTGCAGATCCGGTCCGGGGACGCACAATCGTGACAGACCCCGGAGGCGGCGCAGGGGGTGTTTTTGTCCAGATTCATGATGTTCACGGGAGCGGCATAGTTTTTGACACGGAACATGGCATCCTCCAGATCCGCACACAGCTTGTTTCTGCCGACGATGAGCAGCACGTGCCTGGGCCCCCACATCATGGCACCCACCCGGTTGCCGATCATGTCCAGATTCACCAGCTGACCGTCTTCGGTCACCGCGTTGGTGCCGGTGATGAACAGGTCAGCCAGCAGCGACTGGCGCCGCCGTTCCATCATATCATCAACGGAAAGGGATCGGTCAAAGGTGTTGATGATCTCCAGATCCTTGTTTTCCATGAGGGCATGAAACAGGCCGGTGGCCACAAAGGACATGGACCCGCCCCAGGAAACACTTTTGACATCCAGGGCCGGAATGATCTGGTTTAAGGCCAGGTCTTTGGCTGCTGCCGCCGTATCTGCAACAAACACCTCAAATCTGTTTTTTTCAAGGGTTTCCTTGACTGTTTCAAGCTTCAATTTCCAGTAATTATCAATGGGCTTTTTCATGATGGCATCCTTACATTCCAAATGTTGACAGACCGTTCAGATTTTTTCAACTATACCTGGCAACGGCTTGCCTGGCAATGTTTTTTTCCCGGCCACGAATCGATGCCGGGATGTTTTTTAAAAAATACAATTTTTTTTGTTGACTTCACTGGAGAATATTTATAAGAGATTGAAAAAATAATAAACTGAATTCAGTTAATAACGTCCATTCTTCGGCTCCCATTGGATCCTGCTGCTTTCTGTGCTGGCTATGAAAAAATAACGCTGCCATCGGCAGTTGCGCAATAGACAGACACCACACCGGTAACTCAACCATAGATCATCATGGCATAGAGTCATAAATATAACGCCCCTGTGAAACTGTTAGCCACGCGAAAAGGAGGTGATACTTACCGGCATTTTCTTAAGTTTCTTCAGTTATTTCAATATATAAACCATAACAAAGGAGATGCATCGATGAGCAAAAAAGAAATCGTTGAAACCACGGAAGCCCAGATTGCTGTCCACTGGAAAGAGGAGGATTATTATCACGCTTCCCCCAAATTCATCGGCCAGGCCAATCTCACGGATCCGGCCATCTATGACCGGTTCAGCCTGGACAACTTCCCCGATTATTTCACTGAATATGCTGAACTGCTCTCCTGGTACAAATACTGGGATCAGGTCCTGGATACCAGTGATGCGCCCTGTTACAAATGGTTTAAAGGCGGCCTGATCAACGCCAGCTTCAACTGCATCGACCGCCATCTCACAGACAATAAAAACAAGACCGCCATCCATTTTGTTCCGGAACTGGAAGAGGAACGTATCGATCATATCACCTATCAGGAGCTGTATGTCCGGGTCAACGAGTTCGCTTCTTTGCTCAAGAACTTTGCCGGGCTCAAGCGCGGTGACCGGGTCACCATTCACATGCCCATGTCCGCCGAGCTGCCCATCACCATGCTGGCCTGCGCCCGTTTAGGCGTGATTCACTCCGTGGTGTTCGGCGGGTTCTCCGCCTCCGCCTGTGCGGACCGGATCGTGGATTCCAACTCCCGGGTGCTCATCACCATGGATGCCTATTACCGGGCCGGCAAACTGCTCAACCACAAACAGCATGCCGACGACGCGGCCAGGCTGTCCGCCGACCACGGCCAGGTGGTGGACAAGGTTCTGGTGTGGCAGCGCTACCCGGGCAAATATTCTTCCAGCACACCCATGAAGGACGGCCGGGATGTGTTTGTGAACGAAGAACTGAAAAACCACTACGGCGCCCGTATCGCTCCGGAAAAAATGCTGTCCGAAGACCCGCTGTTTCTCATGTACACCAGCGGCACCACGGGCAAACCCAAGGGGTGCCAGCACGGCACCGGGGGGTACCTGGCCTATGTCACGGCCCTGTCCAAATATATCCAGGACATTCATCCGGAGGATGTGTACTGGTGCATGGCGGACATCGGATGGATCACGGGCCATTCCTTTATCGTCTATGGCCCGCTGGCCCTGGGTGCTTCCACCGTGATCTTCGAAGGTGTGCCCACCTATCCGGATCCCGGCCGGTCCTGGCGCATCGCCCAGGCCCTGGATGTCAATATTTTCCACACCGCCCCCACCGCCATCCGTGCCCTGCGCAAGCTGGGGCCGGAAGAGCCGGCCAAATACACCTACCATTTCAAACACATGACCACCGTGGGCGAACCCATCGAACCCGAGGTGTGGAAATGGTATCACAAGGCTGTGGGCACAGGGGAGGCCGTGATTGTGGACACCTGGTGGCAAACGGAAACAGGCGGATTCCTCTGCTCCACTGTGCCCGGGATCCAGGCCATGAAACC
>DATHSR010000298.1:0-2229 GCA_035464035.1 Desulfotignum sp.
TCTCTGACAGAAAGACAGAATACAGCCGCAATGGCTGTGCTCAAAGAAAAATGCCGGATTTACGGCAATGGGTGCCTCAAGCGGGGTAAAATTGATGAAGCAGAAATCTATTTAAACCGGTATACTCAATTGACAAAAGGAGATGTTTCATGAAGAAAGCGTTCCCCACTTTTCTGGATCTTTCCAGGGACCAAAAGGGCCGCCTGATGACCGACATGGTGTTCCGCCTGATCATGCACTACGGGTTCTGGTTTTCAGAAGTCCGTCACCAGATGGGAATGGAAACCGCTCTGGCCATGATGGATAAGGTCGTGCCCAAAACCACGGCCATTGCCATGGACCGGATGTCGGAGATTTTAGGGTTTGAGCTGAAAAACGGCCTGCCCAGTGCGGTGACGGACATGGACGAGCATACCCTTGATGAACTGTTGAGGGGTCTGGCCAAAAACTGGCTGGTCATGGACGGGGTCTGGTTCCAGGCGGTGGAATCCGTCCATGGCATGAATGATGCCAAACGGTGCAATGATTCCTGCTGGGGCAAATTTTCCCCCTATGAGGCCCATGCCATTAAAAAACTGCTGAACCTGAAAGCCAGTCCCGGCCTTGAAGGTCTTAAAAAAGCCTTGAATTTCCGGATGTATTCTTTCATAAATAAGCAGTCAATGGTTGACGAAGGGCCGAAAAGTTTTGTATTCCAGATGGATGAGTGCCGGGTTCAGACTGCCAGACAGCGCAAGGGCCTGTCGGATTATCCTTGCAAATCAGCCGGGCTGGTGGAATACACCTATTTTGCAAGGGCCATTGATCCAGAGATTCAAACAACCTGTATTGGATGCCCCCCGGATCCGCATCCGGAAGACTGGTTCTGTGCCTGGCGGTTTACCGTGACATAGGATGGGATCAGAACAGTAAAAATTAACCAAATCAAAAGGAACATGGAAGGATTTCGACTATGGGAGCCACATCAGACAATATCCAGATCCTGAAGCAGAAAACTCAGGAAATCATGAAGATGGGAGGGGAGGCCGCGCTGGAGAAGCGGCGGGAGCAGGGACGTCTCAATGCCAGAGAGCGGCTGGACTGCCTGTTTGACAAGGGCAGCTTCCGGGAGCTGGATATGTTTGTCACCCACCGGTGCACCAACTTCGGCATGGAAAAGGTCGAGATCCCGGCGGACGGCGTGGTGACCGGCCATGGCCGGGTGAATGGCCGGGTCGTGTTTGCCTATGCCCAGGATTTTACGGCCCGGGCCGGATCCCTCGGAGAGATGCAGGCCAAAAAGATCTGCAAGGTCATGGACATGGCCCTCAAGGCCGGGGCTCCGGTCATCGGCATGAATGATTCCGGCGGTGCCCGTATCCAGGAGGGGATCGATGCCCTGTCCGGATACGGGGAGATTTTTTTCAGAAATTCCGCCTGCTCCGGGGTGATTCCTCAGATTTCGGCCATCATGGGCCCGACAGCCGGCGGGGCCGTGTATTCCCCGGCCATGACCGATTTTGTTTTCATGGTCAAGAAGAGCGCCTACATGTTCATCACCGGTCCCAACGTGATCAAGGCGGTGACCGGAGAGGAGATCTCCTTTGAAGATCTCGGCGGTGCCATGGCCCACAACGAAAAATCCGGGGTGGCCCAGTTTGCCTGTGAATCGGATGCGGACTGTATCGAGCAGATCAAAGCCCTGTTGTCCTATCTGCCGTCCAACAACATGGAGGATCCGCCGTTCGTGCCGCCGGCAGATGATCCCGCCCGCACGGATCTAGCCCTGGACACGGTGATTCCGGACAATCCCAACCGGGCCTATGATATGAAAACCGTGATCCGGTCCATTGTGGATGACGGGGTGTTTTTTGAACCGCACCAGTATTTTGCCAAAAACATTGTGGTGTGCTTTGCCCGGCTAAACGGCCGGTCCATCGGCATCATCGCCAACCAGCCCAACCATCTGGCCGGTTGCCTGGATATCAACGCGTCAGACAAGGCCACCCGGTTCATCCGGTTCTGCGATGCCTTCAACATTCCCATGCTCACCATTGCGGATGTGCCAGGGTACCTGCCCGGCTCCAACCAGGAATGGGGCGGTATCATCCGCCATGGCGCCAAACTGCTGTGGTGCTACTCCGAAGCCACCGTTCCCAAGCTGCTGCTGATCACCCGCAAGGATTACGGCGGGTCCTATATCGCCATGTGCTCCCGGCACCTGGGAGCGGACATGGCCTTTGCCTGGCC
>DATHSR010000299.1:0-4362 GCA_035464035.1 Desulfotignum sp.
TATTTTGACATTTGCACAGGTATGGATGACAATACTGAACCGGTATTACCCGAATTCTAAGGAGGGCGTCATGATTCCATTGAAAATGAAAGCCCTGCTCCAGCAGGCTTTGCCCGAAAATGTCCGGCAAAACCGGCTGATCAAGGATGGCCCGCTCCGGTACCTGGAGTTCGGCCCCCTGGATGTGGACCGGCTCCAGCGCTTAGGTATCCGGGTGGACCGCCTGGGACCGAGACTGGTGGTCTGCATGTGGGAGAATGACAGTCCGGTCCAGATCGGGGGGTTCCTGGTGGTGGACAACCTGGCCATGGGACAGCCCTCCTTGGGCGGCACCCGCATGCTGCCGGACATCACCCCGGACATCATTCACAACCTGGCCCGGGGCATGACCCTGAAAAATGCGGCCGCCGACCTGCCCTTCGGGGGCGGGAAATCGGGCATTGTCCGGCCGGACGATCTCACCCCCGCCGACCGGGGGGCCATTATTGCCGGGTTCGGCCGGCTGCTGAGGAGATACCGGAAACTCTATATTCCGGGGCCGGATGTGGGCACCAATGATGCTGACATGAAAATCTTCGCCATTGAAAACGGGCTCAACAATGTGGTGTCCAAACCGGCCGACATGGGGGGGAACCGCATCGATGAACTGGGCGGGGCCGCCAACGGCGTGGTGGTGGCATTCAAAACCCTGGTGGAACATCTGCCCCGCCTCAAGAAGCTGCCCCAGTTCCGGAACATGCCCCTTCCCAGACCGGAGGACCTGACCCTCCTCATCCAGGGATTCGGTGCCGTGGGCGCCCATGTAGCCCGTATCTTTCATACCTATGATTCGGCCAAGCCGCCGGTGATCAAAGGCATCAGTGACGCCACAGGCTTTCTGCTGAATCCGGACGGCCTGCCCTGGCAGCAGCTGTTCGACATGTGGAAGCACTCCGGTGAAGTCACCTGCCGCTACTTTCATGACACGCTTCTCCACGGCACAGAAACCGCCGGAAACACCACCATCTATTCCAACTGCGCCGACAACCTGCTCAGGGAATCGGCCTTCTGCCTGATACCGGCATCCCCGGTATCCAATTACCTGGATGTGGATCCGGCCGCCCGGCCGTCCATGACTGTGGGCCGCATGGGGCAGTGGCAGATGATTGTGGAAGGGGCCAACACCTATTCCCCCAACCCGGCGAAAAAAGCGGCCCGGCGGCGCATGGAGCGCCATGTTTACCGGGACAGGGGCGTGCTCATTGCCACCGACTACCTGGTCAATTCCGGCGGCGTGATCTATGCGGCCCACGAACGCATGATCCCCACCCCGGAAGACCTGCTTTTGCCCGGCAATATTCTGGGCAATGCCGGAAAAATAGAAACCTGGCTGCACCGCAACCAGGAGGCGTTTGCCGAGCTGGCGGAAATCCGGCGCAAGGCTGCCGTGGAAAAGCTGGAAACCGTGATCCGACGAAACATGGAAGAGCTCATTGACGGCCTGTGCAGGGATGCGGACAGCCTGCCCTGCGAAGTGGCAGAAAATATCAGTATCCGGCGGATCGCATCCATGGAGAAAACCAGGACCGCACGGGATGTCATGGAAGACGCCCCCACCATCGGCGTAGAAAGACAGATCACGGATGCGGCAAAACTGCTGGTCAATGCCCCGGTCTCCATCGTCAATGTGGTCTCGGAAAAAGGCAAGCTCATCGGCATTGTCACCGAATGGGACATCACCAAGGCCATGGCATCGCACCTGCCCATGGATGCCCCCTTGACCCGGGTAATGACGGCGGACGTGATCTTCACCGGCCCGGACACCCCGATTCTTGACTGCGTTAGAATCCTGGAAAACCATGAAATCTCCGCCATGCCCATCGTAGAAAATGACCGGGTGCTGGGCGTCATCTCCGGAGATATCCTGGCAAAACAAACCCTGTTCCGCCTGCTCCAGACCATGGACTGACACTAAAATACCTTCTGCATGCGCCTTTTTCTCATCATCCTTGCCCAGTTTCTGTCCGGCTCCATCTGGTTTGCCGCCAATGCCGCCTTTGTGACCCAGACATTTCTGTTGTCCGCCGTCCAGGCCGGTTTCATTGCCGGCACCCTGGGGTTTGCGTTTCTCAACCTGTCCGACCGGTTTTCTCCGGCCCGGGTGTTTTTTGCCTGCTCTCTGGCCGGTGCCTGCTTTAACCTGGCCGGCCTTCTGGTGACCGCCTCCTTTGGGATGCTCCTGGGTTCCCGTTTTTTATGCGGCATGGCCCTGGCCGGCATTTATCCGGTGGGCATGAAAATCGCCGCCTCCTGGTATCCGAAAACCCTGGGCCGGGCCCTGGGGTTTCTGGTGGGGGCACTGGTGCTGGCATCCGGGTTCCCCTATCTGGTCAAAGCCATGGCCTGGCAGGGAGATCCGGGTCTGATCCTCTGGGTCACCAGCGGTCTCTGCCTGGCCGGGGGGCTGATCCAGGTCGTTTTTGTGGGGGACGGGCCGTTTCTGCCCAAAGGATCTCCGTTTAATCCCGGGGTGATAAGGCATCTGTTTTCCCATCCCCGGTTCCGGGCATCCGCGCTGGGGTATTTCGGGCATATGTGGGAGCTGTATGCGGTGTGGGCGGGGGTTCCCCTGCTGCTTGCCGTGATGGCGCCGGCCCGGGCCGACGTGTGGTCCTTCATTTTTTTTGCCGCCGGGTTTTTCGGGTGCGCCGCCGGGGGGATGCTCTCCCTGCGATGGGGCAGCCGGGCTGTGGCCGGCACGGCCCTGCTGGTATCGGCTATCTGCTGCCTGATCTCCCCGGCCATCCTACATATGCCCCTGCCCCTGGGCCTGGCCCTGATTCTGGTGTGGGGCCTGGCAGTGGTGGCGGACTCCCCGCAGTTTTCATCTTTGAACGCGCGGTTCGCCCCAAGGGGATATGTGGGATCGGCCCTGACCCTGATCAACTGCATCGGATTTGTCATCACCATTTTTTCCATTGAGCTGGTGACCTTCTGGATCCGGCACTGGGGAATTGAATCCGCATTCCTTTTTCTGGCCCCCGGACCCATAATGGGCTGGATCTGGCTCCATAAAAAAATCCCGGGTTGAGTTTTGATGCAAAGTTTCGTATGAATGACAGGAAAACAGGTGCCGTGTGTAACGGCTTTTTTCACTCTTTGTCAAGGAGGCTTTCATGCCAGCTGATGTTTATTTCATGGACCTGACCGCCACATCCCGGGAAAACCTGCCGGACAAACTAGGCCGGCTGATCCGGAGAACCGGCATTAAAAACATACTGGCCCCCAAAGAGATCACCGCCGTGAAACTCCACTTTGGGGAACAGGGCAACACCGCGTTCATCCGGCCGGTATTTATCCGCAAGATCATTGAAACCATCCGCAAAACCGGGGCAACGCCGTTTCTCACCGATGCCAACACCCTGTATGTGGGGACAAGGTCCAATGCGGTCTCCCATATCAGAACCGCCATTGAAAACGGGTTTGCCTATTCCGCCATGGACAGCGCCCCCATCGTCATTGCCGACGGGCTTTTCGGCAAAAGTGACACACGGGTGGCCGTCAACCTGAAAAACTGTGAACAGGTATATATCGGATCGGAGATCGTGCATGCCGGGGCCCTGATATCGGTGGCCCATTTCAAGGGGCATGAGCTGAGCGGGTTCGGCGGCACCATCAAGAATGTGGGCATGGGATCCGCGTCCCGCAGAGGCAAGCTGGACCAGCATTCCAATGTCTCCCCCAAAATCAAGCGCAAAACCTGCATCGGGTGCGGAGAATGCGCGGCCCACTGTCCGGGCGGCGCCATTTTTCTGGAAGATAAAAAAGCCTATATCACCAGGGACCTGTGTATCGGGTGTGCAGAATGCATTGTCCGGTGTCCTACCGGGTCTGTCTCCATCAACTGGAATCAGACCATTCCGGTGTTCATGGAAAAAATGGTGGAATATGCCGCCGGCGTGCTGAAAAACAAGCAAAAAAAAGCGCTGTTCATCAATTTCATCACCGATATCGCCCCCAAGTGCGACTGCCTGCCCTACACCGAGTCCCCCATCGTCAACAACATCGGGGTGGTGGCGTCCCTGGATCCGGTGGCCATCGACCAGGCCAGCGTGGATCTGGTGAACCAGCAGCCCGGATTGCCCCACACCGCCCTGAAAACGTGCCTGGCTCCGGGGGAAGACAAGTTCAAAGGCCTGTATCCGGATGTGGACTGGTCCCATCAGCTGGCCTATGCCGAACAGATCGGCCTGGGAACCCGGGAGTACAAACTGGTGAAACTCAAGACCCTGGCTTACAAGAAATCCTGATGACCTGACCCGTTATACTGCTTCGACCCGCCCCGGTGAGGTGTCCTGTCTCCGGCCTGAGATCCAAAGGCTC
>DATHSR010000300.1:0-4492 GCA_035464035.1 Desulfotignum sp.
GTGTTGATCTGAAATTCCAGGCCGGCGGCTTTGGCGATGGTAATACCCCGGATGGCATCTTTAAAGGCGTTGGCAAGTCCCCTGAAATTGTCATGGGTTTGGGCCGTCGCCCCGTCCAGGCTCACGCTGATGCGTTTTATACCGCTGTCTTTGAGTTTTTTTGCGATATCGGGTGTGATCAGCGTGCCGTTGGGGGCCATGACCATGCGCAGGCCGATCCGGGTTCCATAGGCGGCGATGTCGAAAATGTCTTCTCTGAGCAGGGGTTCACCGCCGGTGAGGATGATGATGGGCGTGCCCACCTGGCGGATCTGGTCCAGCAGGGCAAAGGCCTCCTGAGTACTCAGTTCGTTTTCATAGGGGTGGTCTTCAGCCACGGCCCGGCAGTGTTTGCAGGCCAGGTTGCATCGCCGGGTGGTTTCCCAGGCCACCAGGCGCAGGGTGTGGCCGCTGGTGAGAGAAGGTCCGGAGAGGACACCTCCGGACCCGGCAGGCCGGCCAGTTCCAGAATGGGTCATATCTCCTCCAGATGCCTGGCCGCGTCAATGGCGGAATAGGTCAGAATCATGTCCGCGCCGGCCCGCTTGATGGCGGTGAGGGTCTCCAGGATGAGGGCCCCGGCGTCCACCCATCCCATCATTTCTCCAGCCTTCATGATGCTGTATTCTCCGGATACGTTATAGGCGGCGATGGGTAGATCGATCTCCTGCTTGAGCCGGAAAATGATATCCAGATATGCCAGGGCCGGCTTAACCATGATGATGTCCGCGCCCTCCTCTATGTCCATGGTGGCTTCCCGGATAGCTTCGACAGCATTGGCCGGATCCATCTGATAGGTTTTTCGGTCCCCGAACTGCGGCGCCGATTCCGCTGCCTGGCGGAAGGGTCCGTAAAATGCCGATGCATATTTCACCGCATAGGACATGATGGGCGTTTGATCAAATCCATCTTCATCCAGGGCCTGGCGGATTTCAGCCACCCGGCCGTCCATCATGTCCGAAGGCGCCACCATGTCTGCTCCGGCCCGGGCATGGGACAGGGCGGTTCTGGCCAGCAGGTCCAGCGATGCATCATTGTCGATAATGCCGTTTTCCACCATCCCGCAGTGGCCGTGATCGGTGTAACCGCAAAGGCACACATCGGTGATGACGGCAAGATCCGGCACCGCATCCTTGACCCGGGCCACGGTTTTCTGGACAATCCCGTCTTTTGCATAGGCACGGGTGGCCAGCGGGTCTTTCTTGTCTGGTATCCCGAACAGGATGATGGCCGGAATGCCGGCATCTTTTGCCTGTTTTGCCAGATCCACAATATAATCGCCGGACAGCTGGAAATGTCCGGGCATGGAATCGATGGGCTTTTTCACCTGTCTGCCTTCCACGGCAAACAGGGGCAGAATCAAATTATCGCAGGAGAGCCTGGTCTCCCGGATCATCCGCCTGAAATTGGGGGTGGCACGCAGGCGCCGGCCTCTGTAATCGGGAAACAGCATCTTATGACTCCTTTTTGATTTCATCCTCGGTCAGGTAACAGGCCGGATCCGAATCCCAGGGATCGTTGGCCACGGATTCGGCCCGGGCCCTGAAATTGCCGGCACAGATGTCCAGCCACCGGCACTGGGCGCAACGGCCTTTGACATGTTTCTTTTTTTCTTTCAGTTTCATTAAAAATTCATTGGATTCATCGGTCCAGATCTGTGAAAAAGGACGTTCCTTGATGTTGCCCAAAGATTTTTCCCGCCAGAACTGATCCGGATACACCTCTCCGTCCCAGGAGATACACCCGATGCCGCGGCCCGAATTGTTGCCCTCGTTCATCTCCAGCAGTTCCAGCACTTCCGCAGCCCGTTCCGGATCTTCATCCAGCAGCCGCTGATAGATGTAAGGCCCGTCTGCATGGTTGTCCACAGTGAGAACCTCCTTGGGTTTGTTGCGGTCATGAAGATCCCGGGTTCTTTCCATGATCAGGTCCAGCACCTGCCGGGTTTCTTCATGGGTCAGGTCTTCCTTGGCGATGTCAGACCCCCTGCCGGAGTAGACCAGGTGATAAAAGCAGGCCCGGGGGATATTTTTTTCTTCCAGCAGGTCGAAAATACCGGGAATATCCTGGACATTGCGTTTATTGATGGTGAACCGAAGCCCCACCTTGATGCCGGCGGCCTGGCAGTTTTCAATGGCTGCCATGGCCCGTCTGAAAGAGCCCTTTACCCCCCGGAACCGGTCATGGGTCTGTTCCAGTCCATCCAGGCTGATGCCCACATATGAAAGCCCGATCTGTTTAAGCACGGTTGCCTTTTGCCTGGTGATCAGGGTGCCGTTGGTGGAGATGACCGCCCGCATGCCTTTGGATACGGCATACTGGGCGTATTCCACCAGCCGGGGATGCACCAGGGGTTCGCCGCCGGAAAACAGCAGTACCGGCACGCCGAAATCCGCCAGGTCATCCATCATGGAAAGGGCCTGTTCACGGGTAAGCTCATTGTCATAGGAAATATCTTCGGAACGGGCATAGCAGTGCACGCATTTCAGGTTGCACCGCCGGGTCATGTTCCAGACCACCACCGGTTTCTTGTCCTTGGAAAATTGAAGCAGGTGTGAGGGCAGCTGCCCTGAATGCCGTGAGTAACGCAACGTGTCCGACGGCTCCACCGTGGCGCAATACAGTTTTGAGATGCCAATCATTTTATTTCTTTCCTGATAAGGTCGTTAAGATAGGCCTCACCATCCAGCAGGTCCGCTTTGGACAGGAAAAACCGGTTCTTGCCGGTTTTTTCCTTGATCAGGTTCAACCCGTCGTAATAATCATTGTAGAGTTTGGATAAAATATCTTCGGCAGACACGCCGTGGTCGATAAACTGGGACATGATAAAATCCACGGCATCTTCTTCAAATAAAATATTCAATCCGGTGCTTTTGGATACCTCCAGTTCTATCTCCTTGACTGCATCATGCCATTTTTTGATTCGCCCGAGTACCGCATCGATTTCCATGACATGGGTGAAAAAATACCGGCCCGCCAGATCGCACCGGTCTAAAGAAAGGGTCAGGCCGTGATTCAGAGAAAAGGTTTTGCTGTTTTCCTCAATATGTCGGGTGATGTACCGGCGCTCTTTTTCTCTTGCCTGCTGATGCAGCAGATCCCAGTTCTGACTGGGGTTTTCGGAAATAAGATCCGCCAGCACGATGTCGGGATCGCTGATTAACTGGGCGTTGACCACAAATCGGGTCACCGGGTGGGACGGCAGTTTTTCTTCAAAAGGAAGCAGGGCATCCTCCACCACGGACACCAGGCCCCGGGCCCCGGTGTTTTCCAGAAACGCTTTGTGGGCCAGAATTTTCAGGGCCTCGTCTTCAAAGGAAATGTCGATGCCATAGGCGGCAAAATCCATTCGTTTGCCGAGAATCACCGGGTTGTTCGGCATTTTAAGAATGGTGTACAGGTCGGATTCACTCAAGGGCTCCAGAACGCATCGCACCGGCACCCGGCCGATAAATTCAGACTCGAATCCGAATTTTACCAGATCCTCGGCCCGGGTCTGTTTCAACAGATCCATGTCGCTGACGGTGTTGTTGAGCCGGGAGTTGAATCCGATGGTCTGCCGGGTCAGCCGCTGCCGAACCAGGTCGGTGAGGCCGGTAAAAGCCCCGCTCAGGATAAACAGAATATTGGCGGTGTTGACCCGTCTGGCGGATCTTTTTCCGGTCCGCTGGAACGCTTCGAGTTCCTGCATCATGGATACCGGATCATGGGGAACTTTCAGGTCCACCTCGGTTTCTTCCATGGGCTTGAGCAGGGCCCGCTGAACCCCGGTTCGGGAGACCTGTGCCCCGACCACGTTGGGGCTGGCGGCGATTTTGTCGATCTCATCCAGATAGACAATGCCGCATTCAGCCAGGGCGATATCATCATCCGCCTCTTTGACCAGATCCCGGATCAGATCTTCCACATCGCCTCCCACATATCCGGTTTCGGAGAATTTGGTGGCATCGGCCTTGACAAAGGGCACGCCGATTTTTTTTGCAATGAGTTTGATCAGATAGGTTTTCCCGATGCCGGTGGGACCCAGCAGCAGGATATTGGATTTGATGTTTCCGGTAATTTTTGACCGGTTGTCCGCATGGGTTTCCTCATGGCGAATCCGGTTGAAATGGGTGCAGATCTTGGTGGCCAGAACTGATTTGGCCTTTTCCTGGCGGACCACATATTGGTCCAGATAGGCGATCAGCTCCGCTGGTTTGATTGTGAAATTGATCAGCTCTTTTTTGCCGTTCCCCGGAGTTTTGCCTGCAAGAGGGGCTTTCTGGGGTTGAATCGAGGGAGAAACAATCCGGACGCTGCCACCGAATTTTTTATTTAAAAAATCACCCAGCTCTTTTTCAATTTTTTTGGGGTCCTGGCCGTCTTGGGCGTAATGTATGTGAATAGGTTTCATAATCCACTAATATAAGTAAGGTAAAATAAAATTCAAGGCAATCGGCTTCCGAAGGGCAGG
>DATHSR010000301.1:0-4783 GCA_035464035.1 Desulfotignum sp.
CAATACCGGCATCATCAAAGGCGAGCTTGATCCGGCGAAGATATTCTCTTCCCACAAGCCACTGCCGGATGGGTTTGGTCTTGATCCTGCCTTTGATGATAACAGCGGAGGTGTCAAATTTGTCCACTCCGAAAATTTCAGGCTCGGCAAGCATATATGGCCCGAGCAATGCATCTTCTTTCATATCAGAACCCACCCGGGTCATGACCTCGATGACCCGGTCGGTATTTTCCTTATACGCAACCCCGATGTCAAACACATAGGCAGACCAGTCATTGGTCAGATTACTCAAAGTGTTGACCGCCCCGTTTGGAAATACATGTACACTGCCTCCCAGATCCCGCAGAACAATGGTGCGGAAATTGAGTTTTTCTACCAGGCCGCCGGTGCCATTTACAATCACCACATCCCCTACCCGGACCTGATTTTCGAGAATAAAGAAAAATCCTGCAATAAAATCACGGACAAGGTTCTGGGCGCCGAAACCCACTGCCAGTCCCACAATGCCGGCACTAGCAAGGATTGGACCGATGTTGACGCCGATTTCTCTGAGCAAGGTAAGAATGATCACCACCCAGAGAACAATCAGTGCGGCCTGTTTCACCAGACGGGTGATGGTCTCCAGCCGTTTTTCAGCTTCAGACGGTGGTTCGCCGGAGATTTTGCTCTGTCTGAGCAGCCGGAATTCAAGCCGCCGCAGCATTTTTTTTAAGATAACCATGGCGAACCAGGCCAGAAGTAGAATTATCAGAATCCGGATGCAAATGAACAAAATTTCCCACCCTGCTTCCTGGACCTGCTGAAACAATGCATCCATTTTTACGCCTCCTTCATGTGCGGTGCAAAAATTTTACCCGCCAGAATCCAGCCGGAATTTCCGCATAAAAAGATGTGTGATGTAGTTCGCGGTGTTGCATGCAATCTCAAGATCAAAGCCTAACATGAATTCCAGGCTGAAACAAGGCGGGAGAGGGATGGCTTCAGGAAGATCATGGCAGTGGAAAAGGAATTTCTTTTTATGATTTTATTGGATATTCTGCGTAGGAAGAAAGTTTCTATCACCTACATCCACAGATACAAGAAACATCCGATATAGATCATGGCGGCGGACAGGGCGATCACCATCCTGGCAAAGGACAGGTTGAATGCATCCTGGATTATTTTTGCATTCACGGCCAGGGCATAGAGACCGGTTATGACTGCGGCGGTCACAACCGCCGGTTCGGAGGCCTGCGTCTGAAGCATCGCCAGGAAAGGGGCCAGGGGCCAAAGGGAGATGGATGCGATGCCGATGATGAAATAGGCGGTCAGAAAACCGGCGTTGCCGCCCAGGGCTTTTAAAAACACCCAGATAAACAGGGCTGCGCCGGCATGCATGAGAAACGCCACCGGAATACCGGCCAATGTGAGTTTCAGAAGACCCTGTCCCCAAAGCAGGTCACGGCTGAGCACAGCGGCGGTGCCGCCGTAAATCAGCCCCAGGATGGATACATGAAACATGCAGATCCAGGGCAGGTGATTTGCTGGCAGCTCTCTGACCCCGGAAACGTCGAGTCTGGCAAGCCGGATCATGGCGGCAGGGTAGTTCATGGTCATCCTTTGGGTCTGCTGTGCTGCCCGGACAGGCCGGGCAGCACAGGGATAGGGGTTACCAGGGCTGCATGCCCCAGATGAATATGACAATGCAGAAGCCCGCGATGATCAGGGGCCACTTGATGCCGTTGTATCTGGATTCCTCATAATCAGGGCCCCAGCCGTGAATCCGGTCGATCACCTTTTTGTCCGCCAGGGTAGGGGCGTATGCCTTCAAGGCAGGCATACGGTTGAAGGCGATGGACAGGATAATGAACATGAAAAAGCTCAAGGGAATGGTCACCATGCCGCCGGACATCCCCAGGGACGCCACAAGACCCGATCCCACACAGATGGAGGGCAGCACATGGGGGGAGATTACGATGAAGATGATCCCGCAGACCATGGATGAGATGATCAGCGCCAGCTTGTTGGCTTCCTTCCACCAGACCCCCAGCAGGATGGCCGGGGTGGCGGTGGTGGCCAGCAGGCCGAATGCCCACAGAATACTGGTCACCAGAAATCTGGGTGGATTGAATGCCATGAGAATGGCGGCCAGTCCCCCCAGCCCCAGGGCTGCATATCCCCATTTCATCCGTTTGTCGGAATTCATGTTGGGTGCGATGATTCCCAGCAGATCCGATCCCACCAGGCCGGCGATGGCCATGAGGTTGCCGCCGATGGTGGACAGTCCGGCGGCGATGGCCCCGCCCATGACAAAGGCGGCCACCAGGGTCGGGTTGTAGAACACGTTGAGGATCAAAATGGTCTGATCCGGTTTCTCGATGATCCGTCCGGTGGTGGCGGTGAAGAAATTGCCCGCAAATCCCACCACATAGGTGCCGGAGAACAGCAGGCCCAGGAAGATGGCGAACCACACCACGGCCCATCTGGCGCTTTTTACCGAGGAGGATGTAAACACCTTCATGGCCAGGTGGGGCAGGGCCACCGGTCCCAGGGTGAATGCCGGGATCAGGGCGAAATACCACCGGAAATCGTATTTCATGTCAAAAAAGGTGGGGATGTTTCGGATCATGTCCGGCACCATATCGCCGTAGGCCAGGGGCGGAAACCACCACCCCGAGGATCCCATGGCTTTCATGATGGCGCCCATGGGCACGATCATGGCAATGGTCATCACCACCATCTGAAAGGCCGCGTTATAGGTGGCCCCGTACATGCCGCCGATGGTGATGAACCCCACCGTGGCAAGACCCGCAACGATAATGGCGACATTGTAGGGCACCCCGAACAGCAGCTCAAAGGCCTGCCCCAGCCCGACCATCTGGCCTAAGGCATACATGACCATGATCAGAATCATCCAGCACACGATCACGATGGTGGAGGGTTTCCCATACCGGTGGCGGATAAAAGAGGCGGGTGTAAACGCCTTCATCCGTCTGAGGCTGGTGCCGTAAAGCAGGGTGAGCAGCGGAATGGAGATGGCCCATTGGATCCACAGGTACACAAACGGCACCTGCAGCCTGAGAATCAGGGCGATGACCCCCAGAAAGGTGGCCAGGCTGGCCCAGGTGGCGGCCATGCCCAGGCCGTTGGTCACCGGCCCGATGGAAAATCCGGCGGCATAAAAATCCTCGTCCGAAGAGGTTTTCCGGCTCGAGAAATAACCGACCGCGTAAAAAATGGCAAACAGGACAATGACAACCCCCAGTCCGATCCAGACGTTGCTTAGTGCATATTCAGCAGGCATGGTGTCATCTCCTTATTTTCGGGTGGTTCCCGTTGGGTTGTCGTTTTCAGGTGCCAGGGTGCTGACATACTCTTCCATTTCATCGTCAAACTTGTTGCACACCAGGGCCATGACCAGGCAGACCAGAGCAATGCCGAACCATCCCAGCAGGATGGGGATGATGTACTGGATGGGAAACCCCCACAGGGTTCCCTGCTGCAGGACCGGAAACAGCACGAAAATAGATGCGGAATGACCGGTCAGCATCAGCAGCACCGTAAATATCAGGGTGATGCGGATCTCTTTTTTATACAGTTTTTCTTTCATGGATTATGCCTCCCTTGTAAAGTGACAGGATCGATCTATCTTCCCCATTCCGCGTCTCTGAGCTCGATGCGCCGGATTTTGCCGCTGATGGTCTTGGGCAGCTCATCCACAAACTCGATTTTCCTGGGATACTTATAAGGGGCCGTGGTTTTTTTCACATAGTCCTGGATCTCCTTGACCAGTGCATCGCTGGGCTCATAATTGGGTGCCAGGATGACAAAGGCTTTCACCACCTCGCCACGGGTTTCATCGGGACTGGACACCACCGCAGATTCGGCCACGGCCGGGTGTTCGATCAGGGCGCTTTCCACCTCAAAGGGACCGATGCGGTACCCGGAGGTGAGGATCACATCATCGGACCGGCCCACAAACCAGAAGTACCCGTCCTCATCCACATAGGCCCGGTCTCCGGTGAGATACCAGCCCGGAATGAACGCGGAGGCAGTCCGGTCCGGTTCCTTCCAGTATTCCTTGAACAGCCCCACCGGTCTTTCCGGTTCAACCCGCACGGCAATATCTCCTTCTTCATTGGGTCCCAGAATGTTGCCCTTGTCGTCGATGACATGCAGGTCGATGCCCGGGGTGGGTTTGCCCATGGAGCCGAACCGGGGGGTGATGCAGGGGAAATTGCCGGCCAGAAGCACGGTTTCAGTCTGGCCGTATCCATCCCGGATGGTGCATCCGGTGGCTTTTTTCCACACCTCGATGATTTCCGGGTTCAACGGCTCACCCGCCCCCACACAGTGGCGCAGGGTGGGGAATTTGTATTTGGACAGGTCCTGGAGCACCAGCATCCGGTAGATGGTGGGGGCCCCGCACATGGTGGTGATGGGGTATTTTGAAAGCAGATCTAAAGTGATTTTCGGGTCGAACCGGTCGGTGTGGTGGATGAACTGGGCCGATCCCTGGTTCCAGGGGCCGAAATAACTGGACCAGGCCGCCTTGGCCCATCCGGTATCCGACACATTCCAGTGCATGTCGTTTGGCTTGAGGTCCAGCCAGTATTTTCCGGTGACCATGTGGCCGTATCCATAGGAATGGGTATGCAGGGCCATCTTGGGGAATCCGGTGGTGCCGGAGGTGAAATAGACCAGGCAGTTGTCATCGGCCCTGGTTTTGGCGGTTTCGAATTCTTCAGATGCCTGTGCCATGGCATCGTCCAGAAACAGCCACCCGTCTTTGGGGCCGGAGATG
>DATHSR010000302.1:0-1549 GCA_035464035.1 Desulfotignum sp.
TCTGTCCCCGGGGGACGGACAGAATCGCGCCTCTGAATATTTCAGTCTGATACGCGCCGCTGGCAAACCCTAATGCAATAGCCCCGGACATGAACGGGGACAGGTCGATAAACGCGGCAATGACAAAAAACAGGATAAAAATGATCACCACCACGGGCACGGCCCGGACCACCACGCTGTAGGAAACTGCCAGGCCTTTGACCACGGGGTTGCCATACACCCGGAACACCGCCATCAGGGCACCGATACACCCCCCTATGCACAGGGCGATGAGCGTGACCGAGACGGTCACGCCCAGGCCCGGCAGCAGAAACTGCATCATGGTGAAAAATGGTGTCATGCGGTCATCTTACAGCAGTTTGTATTTGTCCATCAACGCCTGGAGGGTGCCGTCCGCCTTGAGTTCTTCAATGGCTTTGTTGATGGCATCCAGCAGTTCCTTGTTTCCCTTGGTCACGGCAATGCTCTGGCCGGCAGAAACCGCTTCCGTGGTGATCAAAGCGATTTTCAGGTCGTTTTTTTCCGCCAGGGCAATGGCCGGGTCTGCAATGATGTGCAGCACGTCCACCCGGCCGGCTTTGACATCCATGGCCGCATTGTCCACCCGTTCATAGGAAAAATAGTTGGCCTCCGGCAGTTTGCCGGTCTTGATCAGGTTTTCCTGTATCCATTTTTCCTGGATGGTCCCGGTCTGGGACGCCACTTTGTAGCCTGTGATGTCATGGATGGATGTCAATTCGATGTCTGAGTCCGCCTTTGCCAGAATGGCGTCCTTGATTTCATGGTAGGTAATGGAAAAATCCACTTTTTCCCTGCGCTCCTCACTGGCCTGCATGGCAGCGATCACGGCGTCGATCTTCCCCGCCTGAAGCCCGGCGATCAGGGTGTCGAACCCCATGTCCACAATCTTGATTTTCTTGCCCATTTTTTCACCGACAGCCCGGATCAGATCCATGTCAAAACCCACGAATTCGCCTTTGTCATCAGTGTACTCATAGGGCGGATAATCTGCAGAGGTTCCCACCACAATGGTGTCTTTGGCACCGGCCACAGTGGCCAGTCCCAGCATCAGGATACCGCATAAAACAGAGGTCATCACTTTCATTTTTTTTCTCCTCAACTTGTGTGTTGTTTAAATATCAGGGCATGGCCCTGTCAAATTCCTGTAAAAACAAAAGGTTGTCTTCCCGGGTGCCCAAAGACATCCGGAAATATCCGGGCACACCGAACGCCTTGCCGGGTCTTACCACAAACCCTTTGGGCAGAAGCCGCTGAAACAGGGCGACCCCGTCCAGCTGCACGGAATCGGGCAGTTTCACAAACACAAAATTGGCCTGGGATTCCGGCACTTCCAGACCCCGGCGGCACAGTTGTTCTCTCATGAATGTCCGCTCAGACACAGCCAGGGCCACATGTTTCTGCGCGAATACGCGCTCTTTCAGCATATACCGGGCTGCGGCAACGGCTGCGGAATTCACGTTGAACGGCAGTTTCACATTGTTTACCAGCCCGATCACCTGCGGATTCGCCACAACGTATCCAATCCGAA
>DATHSR010000303.1:0-2556 GCA_035464035.1 Desulfotignum sp.
TGACCCCAGCCATGCCACCGGCATCAGGGACAAAGTCAGCCCCATGGCAAGGGCCGCCGTGGCGGCCGGGGCGGATGCCCTGATGATCGAGGTGCATCATGATCCGGACAATGCCCTGTCCGACGGTCCCCAGAGCCTGTATCCGGATCAGTTCGGCAGACTGATGCGCGACATCTAAACCATTGCGCCGGTGGTGGGCAAGCAGCTGGATTTTGATTATCTGAAAAAAAACCAAGTGGTTCAAGCGCTCGGTAAGAGTGCAGCCGGGACAGCGGCGTTTATTGGGGAATTCGGGGCTTACAGCCACAAGGCTGCTTTAGCGTATTTCGGAGATGAGATCACACCGGTTCCCATGAAAGGGTTTAAAGATATTTTTGCAGCAGTGGCTTCAGGCCGGGTGGAATATGGCGTGATTCCGCTGGAAAATTCATTGTCCGGCTCAATTCATGAAAATTTTGACCTGCTCCAGGCCTATGATCTGAAAATCATCGGAGAATTGACACTCAGGATTCAGCATGTGCTCATTGCCCACAAAGGCGCGGTCAAGGAACAGATCCTGCAGGTGATGGCGCCGCCGCCGGCCCTGGCTCAGTGCCATCATTATCTGGATCAGTATCCCTGGATGGAACCGGTGCCGGTAGGCGCCACATCCCAGGCAGTGAAAATTGTCAAGGATTCTCAGGATACAGGGTGTGCCGCCATTGCATCCGCCATGGCGGCACAGATTTTTGACATGCAGATTATCGATGACTCCATTGAAGATGATCCCAGGAACTTCACCCGGTTTGCCGTCATTTCCGGCACCCATAAAGAAAAGGAAAACGTTGAAAAAACCTCCATCATCTTTTCCACGGGCAACAAACCCGGTGCCTTGTTCCAGGTGATGAAGGTTTTCAGCGATTACGGCATCAACCTGGTGAAGCTTGAATCCCGGCCCATCTATGGCAAGCCCTGGGAGTACATGTTTTATGCCGATCTGGAGGCCGATATCCTGCACAAGGATCTGGCCTCCATGGTAAAAAGCCTGGAAGGAAACACAGAAACCTTCAGGATTTTAGGGCGGTATTGAACGGCATAGCCGCCTTATTGCTGACGGATGGGCACAATGATAATTTCAACCCGACGGTTCATTGCATGGTCGGATGATATGGGACGGGATTCCCCATACCCTACTGCATTGATCCGTTGGGCCATAACCCCGTTTCGTATCAGTTCGTTCTTGACTGCTTCGGCTCTTCTTTCGGAGAGGCGCTGATTGTATTCTTCAGATCCCCGGGTATCTGTATGACCGCCCACTTCGATGATGGTCTGGGGATATTTGTTCAGAACCTCGGATATCCGCTGCAATTCTGCTATCCCACCGGGCAGTAATGTGCTTTTGTCATAATCAAAAAAAGTTTCTGCTTTAAACGTGGCCCGCAAGACATCCTGGTCTCTGGAGATACTGGCTGATTCTGTGTATGCAATGGCATTATGCAGATCCTTCTCCTGATTGTCCATGTAGCGCCCTATCTGGTTACCTGCCAGGCCGCCCAGTGCCGCGCCGATCCCAGCGCCGATAAGCGTGGCTTCCGTGTCTCCGCCGATCACCTGCCCAAGGAGGGCGCCGACCCCGGCCCCGACCCCGGCGCCCACAGCGGTTCCCTTTCCCTGTTGTGTTTGCGTGGTGGCGCATGAAAAAAGAGTGATCAGCATGGCAATGCTAAAAATGGTGAGTAATGATTTTTTCATTTTGGCTCTCCTGGTTTTTGGGTAAATATATTACTTTTAGAAATTAAGCATTAATTTCTGAAAAGAAACCTTTTTTAGTATAAAAAACGCAGGACTGTTCATTTGCTGTCATCCCCCGGGGTGTTGAAATCACGGATAAATATTTCCCAGAATGCCACAAATAAGGCTGCCAGCAGAGGTCCGATGACAAATCCATTGATGCCGAACAGGACAAATCCGCCCAGGGTCGACAGCAGCACCAGATAGTCCGGCAGCTTGGTGTCCCTTCCCACCAGCACCGGCCGCAGAAAATTGTCCACCAGGCCGATGACCCCTGCCCCGAAACCGGCCAGAATCAGACCCTGTATCCAGTTTCCCACGGCAAACAGGTAGACGGCCACCGGTACCCAGACCAGGCCGGCCCCCACCATGGGGATCAGTGACAAAAGGGTCATGACCACCCCCCAGAGCAGCGGGGCGGGAATGCCCAGAATCCAGAATACAATTCCGCCCAGGCTGCCCTGAACCATTGCCACCACCAGGTTGCCTTTTACCGTTGCCCGGGTGACTTCGGCAAACTTGGAAAACAGCAGGCGTTCCCGTTCCTCTCCCAGGGGCAGGGCCCGGGCCAGCAGAGCCACCAGGGCGGATCCGTCCCGCAGCATGAAAAAAGCCAGATACAGCATCAGTCCTAGACTGACCACCCATTGCACGGCATCCTGGCCGAACTGCACCGCATTCTGGGCGATGAACCGGCTGGCGGCAATGGCTGCCCCGGACAACTGGGATGTAAAGGAGTTGAGATCGAGGTTGAACCGGTCCATGAGCAGCTGTAAAGCTGGAAAT
>DATHSR010000304.1:0-4071 GCA_035464035.1 Desulfotignum sp.
AATTTTCTTGGGGGTTTCCCGGTAAATGGCGTCCGTGGTCCAGACCGGCCCCCGGGTGATGGCCAGCCCCTGACCCGCCAGATAAGCGGTGAGTTTTCGGCTGAAATCTTCATGGGGAAAGCTTTTTGGCCTCTCCGGATCCAGGGCTGCATAATGCCGGGAGGTTCCTTCGTCGATCAGGCCGCGATCCGGCACAATCAGGTCCCCTGCCTGGAGCTCCGGTGTGAGTCCCCCGCACCATCCCAGCACAATGATCTGTCGGACCCCTTTGGCTGCCAGAGACTCCATGAGCATGGCCGCGTAAGGGGATCCCACAAACGGGCCGGCCACACTGACCCCCTGGCCGTCCGTGATCAGGCGGCTTAAAAAAAATGGAACCACCGGTTCCGGAACCAGGGTTGTCTGCAGCCATTTCAGATCCGCCAGGGTGGACACCATAACGCCCAAAGGTCCCACCCGGGGGGCCTGCCGGGCGCCCAAAGGCGGCACCAGGGAAACCTCACTCAGGTCCAGCCAGGTCGGACAGTTCATCCTTTACCTCATCGATGATATCATAGAACCAGAGGATATCCTCCACTGACAGGCGGCCGGCCTTGGACGGGGCACGGTCCGACCCGTCTTTTTTCTTCAGGATCCTGGGACCGATCTGAACCTTGGGCTCCCCGTCCCCATACTGCTGGATGGAGATCAGCAGTCCGGTTTCCTCATTTTTCCATTCCTTGATTTTCTTGTCCTTTTCAGGTTCATAACCCGCCATATGTCCACTCCTTTATTCCTTCAGAAATTTAATCTTTTTTTGTCCTGGGCGATCTGTTTCTGACCGGGACGGTCTCATAAAATCAGAATGCCCTTTGGATCGATCCGGGTATCCAGCAGACTTGCATCCGGAATCGGTTCCAGCACGGTCTGCCAGGATGCAGCCAGTTCTGAAATATCGTTGCGGCCGCCCACTGCCCACAGGCACCCGCCGCCGCCGGCACCGGTAAACCGGGCCCCGCAGCGGTGATGTCGTGCTGCGTCAAACAGGTCTTCCCCGGTTTTGTCCAGAACATCCGGTGTCATTTCAACACGAAGCCGGGTTTCCTGGATCATAAGATTGGCTGCCAGCGCAAAATCCTTTGTCCGGACCGCTTCAAAGAAAGCACGGGTCATGCCCGCGATCTGAGCGAAAATGGCCCGGGTTTTTCCCTGTACAAACGATTTCACCCACCGGCTGTTGACGTCTTTGGATTCATGGGGAATCCCGCAGTAGGCCACCAGCATGTGCGGGGCAAACGACCGGTATGCGTCGTCGGAATCGCACAAAGGGGTTTTTTCAAACCCAGGCCCGGACGCTTTCATTTTCCATTCCCACAGGTGGGCCCCGCCAAAGGCGGCGGCTGCCTGGTCCTGGACCCCGCAGGGAACCCCTGCCACACTGGCTTCGATGTAATGGGCCAGCCAGGCGAGATGTTCCGGATCAACAGGTCGTTCCAGTGCTGCATGAAACGCCGCCAGAATCGCAACTGCCGCAGCCGAAGACCCTCCCAGGGCGCTTCTGGGCGGAGAGCCTGACTCAATGTGAATGTGGACCCCGTGGGCATTGAAATACTGGGCACAGGCAAACATCAGCCCCATAGGATGATCAAACGGGGCCCCTGCCTGTTCAAATTCAGCCGTGTCAAATCCTCTGGACGACACTTTGACCTTTCCCGGGGTGTGCGGAAACAGCGTGACAACCGTCCGCAGATCCATGGCCATGTTGAACCCCGCCGGCCTGAGATGGGCCAGGGGCAGATAAAAGGTGGAAATGTCCAGGGTGCCCCCGAAATCCACACGGCAGGGTACCGAAGATTGAATCTGTTTTTTTTCCAGAATCGGGCTCAGGTTCACGGCTCGCTTCTCAATCGCTTTAAAAAGGTTAACGCTTTGAACTCCCGCCCCATGTGAAAAGGAATGAATGATTCCAGCAGCACCTGGCCCTCTTTGACGGCAAAACTGGAAAACCGGATGCGGTCTGCCTTGTTTACATCGGTGTTGTTCATCCAGAACAGCTGTTTCAAGGTGCCTTTGGATACATCCAGGCCGTATTTCGATCCGTTCACCCGGCATCGGGGACAGGTGATTTTGCCTTCCCTGAAGTCAAACCGCAGGGTTTTCACCGGGATATGGTCCAGGTGAACATGACAGGTACCGCAGTGCTCAATATTGGGGGAGAATCCGGAAATGCTCATGAACCGGATCTGGAAAAGCAGGCTCAGCACCTCTTTGGGCATGTCAGACCGGTTGAGCATATCCAGAGAAAACAGCAGCAGGTCATACACCCGGGGCTGGGACCTGCCCTCTTCCAGCCACAGGTATACCATCTCGGCCCAGTAACTGGCATAGGCGGTTTTAAACACGTCATACCGGATGTTGCCAAACCCGTTCTCCAGCTCTGTCTGGGCCAGGGTCACCAGGGCATCCCTGTTTTTTTGGGGCAGGCGGCACTGGATGTGGTTGAGGGAAAACAGGTCCAGAGAACCGGAAAAGCGCTTGATGCTTTTTTTTGCATTCCTGGCCATGGCCGTGATTTTTCCCCTGTCTGGGGTCATGAATGTGATGATAAAATCATGGTCCCCGTATTCGATCTTGCGCAACAATATGGCATCTGTCCTGAAATCGAGCATGTCATCTACAGCATGATTTTCACGTGGGCATTTTTTTTCAAAGATTCGACCCACTTGGAAAATTTCTCCTCCGCCTCTTTTTTGTACAGAATGTCCTGAATTTCATCCTTGACCTGATCCAGGGGTTTTCCGCCACTGGTCTGGATATCTTCCACATAGATGATCTGAAGCCCCTGGCCGGCTGGAATCCCCTGGGAATACTCCCCTTTCTTCAATGGGAGGACCGCTTCCCGGATGGCATCACTGAAGTAGCTGATATCAAAAATTCCCAGATCTCCGCCTTCGGCGGCATTGGGGGCCTTGGAAAACCGCCGGGCCGCCTCTGAAAAGGAGAGGCCCTGGTCCAGGCTGGAAATGACGTTGCGACTGTCTGCTTCGGTCTCCACCAGAATATTGCGCAGGTGATATTTGGCCTCCCCTTTGAAATTTTCGGGATGGGCGTCATAGTATGCCTCTATATCCGCCTGGGTCACAATCACCCTGGAGCGGACCGCCCGATTGATGAGCATGGACTGCAGGATATCGTCTCTGATCCGTTCCCGGTATTCCTCCAGGGTGATCCCCTCGGCTTCAAGGCCTTTCTCAAGGGCCTCCTGATCGAGGTTGTTCTGCCGCTTGAAATTGTCAAGGGCGGTCTGGACATCGGCGTCGGAAACAGATATCTGTTGTCTGGCCGCCTCCTGCCGGGCCAGGGTCCGGTCAATGAGCTGATGAAGCATCTCCCGTTCAAGTGATGCGATCCGCTGTTTTCTTTCCTCTTCAGACCCGCCGGCTGCGGCCACCTGTTCCCGGTATGGCCGGGTAGCCTTGTTGAGCTGTGAAAGGGTGATAATGTCGTTGTTGACCACAGCAACAATCCGATCTACAATTTCCTGGTTTGCCGACACACCAGAACCTGCCCCGAGAAAACAGATGCCGGCCAGCATCACAAAGAGTTTTTTAATCATGGGTTGTTCCTTACTTCCCGTTTCCAGTTCATTTTTCTGCCGTCTGCGGGCCGTTGGCCCCCGCAGCGGTCTGCCTTTTATTTTCAAATGAATCTGAAACCCTACCACTACACCGCTTTTTGCGCAACAGTAAACCGTGCTAAAAAAAATGGCAGGCTGCCAAATGACCGGGGTCTGCCCGGGTGCCAAGCAGTTTGGGTTCACTCTGCGAGCAGATTGTGTCTGCATGGGGACAGCGGGTATGAAACCGGCATCCCGGAGGGGGATTTTCCACGGACGGCACCTCGCCGGTCAGAATCGTCCGCTGTTTTTTGGCATCCGGGTCCGGCACCGGGACGGCAGAAAGCAATGCCCGGGTATAGGGGTGACGGGCATGATGGTAAACACTATGGGCATCGGCCATTTCAACGAGCTTGCCCAGATACATCACCCCGATACGGTCGGACATGTGCCGGACCACGGACAGGTCATGGGAA
>DATHSR010000305.1:0-2073 GCA_035464035.1 Desulfotignum sp.
GGGCCCGGGCAATGGCCACCCGCTGCTGCTGGCCGCCTGACAGGGTTTCGGCCCGCTGCATGGCCTGGTCTGCGATTCCCAGGCGGTCCAGGGCAACCAGGGCTTCATCCACCAGGTGCCGGCCGAAGATACAGAACAGGCTTTTGAGGGTGCTGTGGCCGTTCAGCCGGCCCATGAGCACATTGGTCACCACGTTCAGCCGGGGCACCAGGTTGAACTGCTGGAAGATCATGGCGCAGTCCCGCTGCCACCGCCGTTTTTCTCTGCCGGAAAACTGAAGACTATCCCGGTCATTGACCTGAATGGATCCCCGGGTGGCATGGGTGAGCCGGTTGATCATGCGAAGGAGCGTGGACTTGCCGGCCCAGGATGGTCCGATGACCCATATAATCTGGGGCTGGTCAATGGAAAAGGATACGGCATCCACAGCAGTTAATTTTCCGAATGTTTTTGTTAGATCTGCAACTTTCATGGCATCCTCATTTATATTGATTCAAGTGTGAACAGTGAACTGCAATGATCATGAACCGGTCCGGCCGTGAATCAGACGGTTCCGAAGTCTGGCGGATACCGTGTCCATGACCATGACCAGGGATATGGTCAGCAGGATGAGATAAAACACATTTTCCCAGTGGCGCTGGGTGTTCATGGCTTCCACCAGCATCAGGCCGATGCCGCCGGCACCCAGGGCACCGATGATGGTGGCGGACCGCATATTGGCCTCCAGGTAGTAAAGGGTCTGGGAAACAAACACCGGAATGATCTGGGGAATGACACCGAACCGGTAAAACTGCCAGCGGTTGGCCCCGGTGGCATGAACCCCTTCCATCTGTTTTTTGTTGACCCCTTCCAGGGCCTCGGAAAACAGTTTGCCCAGAGTCCCGGTGTCGGTAAAGGCAATGGCAAGCGCCCCGGTCAGGGGCCCCAGTCCGAAGGCCCGGATAAAGATCAGGGACCAGATGAGCATGTCAATGCCCCGTAAAAAGTCAAACAGCCGCCGGACGGCAAACCGCAGGGCCTGGGCCGGAGTGAAATTGGCCGCCGCCAGCACCGCCAGGGGAAGTCCCACCAGGGCTGCGGTGATGGTGCCCAGCACCGCCATCAGAAAAGTTTCCAGCAGGGCCACAAACACCTGTTTGTGCTGCCAGCCCGGATTGTTCCAGAAGGTGGAGGCCATCAGGCGCCAGTTGGGCACGTCAGGATCAAGCCGCTGGCCTGAAAATGCCAGGAAAAACAGCTGCCCGGGTGTATATGCGGCAAGTTCCGACCGGAAAGGAAAGAAAAAATTTTCCCAGCCCAAAAAATACCGGTGCACCTCGATCCGGGATTCAGACACCTGGACCCGCCGCCCGACAGTGGGTCGGGCGTCGAATTTGGCCGGCGTGGCCCTGAGCCAGTCCGGCGGGTCCACGCCTTTGGGCAGCGTTGTCACGATGCCCCTATCGGTCACCCGGACAAGGACAGGACCCAGATCCGGTATCTGAAATGTCACATGGGTATCGTAAATGTCTACCCGGTATCCCTTGGCCAGATCCACCCGGGTCATCTCATCGGACACCGTCACCCACCCGGGCGGCGTTTCATATGTGGCGGTGCGCTCCCCTTCAACCGAAATTGAGAGCCGGCCGGAACCGGTCAGGGATTTAGTGATGTGGACCTTGTGGGCCACGGCATCGGTGGCCAGCAAAACCGCCCGCTGGGGTTGAGAGTTGCTTATTAAGCCCCAAACATCAAAAGAGATAAACGTATACAATAAATACAGGATTACCAGCCCGGTTCCCGCCATGATCATCAGGCTGTGACGCCGGATCCGGGAAAAGATGGCCGGCGATTGGGTAACCGGTGTTGAGAGATGTATGTCCAGGGTGGATGATGCCATCGGGTTACCTTTCTATGCAGGGTCCTTGCCGGTCACCAGGCGCCGGCGGATAAAGGAGGACAATTGATCAATGACAAAGATGGACAGAATCAGCAGTACGAACAGGGCCGCGGTTTCATGGCCGGCCCCTTTGCCCCAGCCGATGGTGCGCCGCAGCTCTGTGCCGATGCCCCCCGCCCCCACAAACCCTAAAA
>DATHSR010000306.1:0-6435 GCA_035464035.1 Desulfotignum sp.
ACAGGCATGATGGCAAACCTTTTGTTTGATGTTTTACCCTGTTCTGATAGACTATCGGGCACATCATTACAAGCGAAAAAGCAGCCGGCCCATTTCCGGCCGGCAGCCGGATACCCTGATTTGTAAATTTCCAGCTTGTCCGGCGCTAACCTGTGGAAACCTGCAGAGGATTCCGCTTTTTTATTTTTACTGTACCGTATCTATGTCCGGCAAACCATCGAAGCCGGCCTTAAGGACAGTGAGGATGGCAGAACAGTGGATGTTCAGGAAGTCCGCAAGAAATTCGGACTGGCAGAAAAGTTCCTGAATATGATGACCAGACTATACGGGAGCTCATTGAAAAACCGTACCGGACTATTTATCGCGTCAAGTCTGATCAAATTGACATAATCGCCATAGTGCATGGCGCCAGGCTCATGCCCGAAGAGCTATAGAACCGGCCTGGAATCCACAGGCTCCGACAGGCCGGCACCCGGACACCGCCGGGGGCTTTTGCCGTGGCGGCGGTCCGGGATTACTGCCGGCCGGCGTTCAGGATGGCCTGCCACTGGATCTGGACCCAGCCCAGGTGGGTCTGCATCTCCTCTCTGGCCCCCGGGGGGTCCTGTTGCCGGATGGCTTCGAGCACCCGCCGGTGCTGGGCCACCACCGACGGCAGATTGGTGTGCGCTTTGGCCAGTTCCCTGAGGACGCTGTCCAGAAATTCCCCGGAAATATCAAACAGGTGTCTTAACAGGTGGACCCGCAGAAAGTTGTGGGTGGACCGGGCGATGGCAATGTGAAACCCGATGTCATCGGCGATGGCGACGCTGCCGGATGCCAGGCCGGCCTCCATTTTTTCAACGCTGAATTCGATGAGGGCCAGGTCCTCGTCGGTGCGGCGCTCGGCTGCCAGGTACGCGCCGGCCAGTTCGATATCCTTTCTGACCTCATACAGGTAGGGAAGCATGCCCCGGTCTTCCCGGAAGATCTGGTGGAGGGTGTCCGACACCAGGGGGGTGCTGATGTTTTTCACGAACACGCCCTGGCGGTTCCGGATTTCCAGAAATCCCCGGGCCGCCAGATGGTTGAGGGCTTCCCGCAAGGTCGGGCGGCCCACCCCCAGCATTTCAGCGAATCTTCGCTCCGGTGGCAGCTGTTCGCCGGGCTCGATCTTGCTTTCCTTGATCAGGGTCTTTATCTGCTCGACAATCTCTTCGGAAACGGTTTTCGTTTTCACCCGCTGATATTTCGGCTCATTCATCATCTTTTCCTGGTAAAACCAATCCGGCTGCAGTGAATAATAATCATTGAAATTGAGTATATCCGTATAAAAAACATGCGTCAAGGCGATTGCGCTTGACAAACGAAATCGCCATTGGTATCTGTGGTATTACCAGTTTGACCCCCCGGAAACCATCCGGGTTCCCATGACCGCAGGACAAACAAAAAGGAGAAAACCCATGAAATCACTGAAACGGCTCATTTGTCTAATGGTGCTGCTGCTGGTCGCCGGGTGGGGCGCCGCCGCGGTTGCCGCAGATACCATTACCTGGAAAATGGCGTCTTCCTGGCCCAAGGGCACGATTCTGCAGAAAACCGCAGACCAGTTCGCCCTGAACGTGGAAGCCATGAGCGGCGGCCGCCTGGTCATCAAAAGCTATGCCGCCGGCGTGCTCATGGGCGCGCTGGAGGTCAATGACGGGGTCAGAATGGGCACCATTGACGCGGCCCACTGCTCTCCCGCCTACCAGATGGGCAAACTGCCGGCAGCCCCGCTTTTCGGGTATATCCCGTTCGGCATGGACGTGCTGCCCTATCTGACCTGGTTTTACCAGGGGGACGGCGCCGCCCTGTACCAGGAACTCTACGCCGCCTATGACCTGGGATTTGCCGCCCCCTGCGGCATGCTGCCTTCGGAAAACCTGGCCTGGTCCAACAAGCCCATCCGGTCTCTTGAGGATTTCAAGGGGCTCAAGTTCCGCACCTCCGGGTTCTGGGGGGAAATTCTCACCGAAGCCGGTGCCTCGGTCATGATGCTGCCGGCCGGTGAGATTTATGAGGCTCTCCAGCGAAAGGTCCTGGATGCCGGCGAGTTCAGCATTCCCTCCATGGACAAGGACCTGGCCTTCCATGAAATCGCCAAATACCTGCTGGTGCCGGGCATCCACCAGCCCAGCACCTTTCTGGATATCACGGTCAACAAAAAATCCTGGGCCGCCCTGCCCGAAGACCTTCAGGCTATCGTAAAGTTCGCGGCCCAGGCCACCACCCTGGAGATGGTGACCCTGGCCATTTATGAGGATATCCATGCCCTGGATTTCTTTGCAGCCCAGGGGGTTGAGATCGAATACCTGGATCCTTCCATTCAAAAGGACCTGGCCCTGAAGGCAGAGGCACTGCTGGACCGGAAAGCGGCCCAGGATCCCTTTTTTGCCAAGGTGCTGGCCTCCCAGCGGGAATTCCGGAAAGGGTATGACAACTACCGGCAGCTGATGACGCCGGCCGTGGATTAACCGGCAGCCCGGACCGGGCCGCACAGCCGCGGCATCCGGCGGAGGAGACATGAGGTATCTGAACAGACTGACACGTGTCATCGACGGCATCAGCGAGGCGGTCGCCGCGGTGATCATCTACCTGGTGGTGCTGCTGACCGCGGTGCTGGGCTATGAGATCGTGGCCCGGTATGTTTTCAACAGCCCCACCAAATGGGTCTTTGACACCAGCTACATGATCGGCGGCACCTTTTTTCTGTTCGGTGTGGCCTATGCCCTCAAACACCAGCGGCATGTGCGCATCGACATTTTCTACTGCCGGTTCCCCTCCCGGGTGCAGGCTGCCGTGGATGCACTGTTCTACCTGGTGTTTTTCTTTCCCCTGTGGATCGGCATGCTGGTTTACCTGTACCCCTATGTGATGTTCTCCTGGGCGGTGCAGGAACGGTCCATGCAGAGCTACTGGCAGCCGCTCATCTATCCGTTCAAGACCCTGATGCCTGTCGGGCTGCTGCTGCTCACGCTCCAGGGGGCGGCGGACTTTATCCGCCGGGTGATGACCGCCCTGGGAAAGGATCCAGCCCATGAGTCCTGAACTGTCCGTATTTCTGATGTTCGCCGCCCTGCTGCTGGGGATCTTTCTGGGGTTTCCCACCGCGTTTGTGCTGGGCGGGGTGGCCATGGTTTTCGGGCTGATCCATGTGGGCCCGGATGTGTTCGGTTTCTTCATCACCCGGCTGTTCGGCCTGATGACCAACTACACCCTGCTGGCGGTGCCCCTGTTTCTGTTCATGGGGGTGTTCATGGAAAAATCAGGCATCGCCCGGCGGCTGTTCAATGCCATGTATCTTCTGTGGGGCGGGATGCGCGGCGGCCTGGGCATCAGCACCATCGCCATTTCAGCGATATTCGCCGCCACCACCGGGGTGGTGGGGGCATCGGAGGTGACCATCGGGCTGATGGCGCTGCCGGCCATGCTCAAGAACGGGTACAACAAGTCTCTTGCCTGCGGCAGCGTGTGCGCCGGCGGCACCCTGGGGATCCTGATCCCCCCCAGCGTGATGATCGTCATTTACGGGCCCATTGCCCAGCTCTCGGTGGGCAAGCTGTTCCTGGGGGCCGTGGTGCCGGGCATATTGCTCACGGTGCTGTACATGATCTACATCGGGGTGCGCTGCTATCTGCGGCCCCAAGACGGCCCGCCCATGCCGGCGGCGGAACGCGCAGTGCCGCTGGGGCAGAAAATCCGGCTGTTTCTGAGTGCTGTGCTGCCGGCCATGCTGCTGATCTTTGCGGTGCTGGGCAGTATTTTCACCGGCGTGGCCGCGGTGACCGAGGCGGCGGCGGTGGGCGTGATCGCCGGCATGGTGCTGGCGGCCTGCCACGGGCAGCTCACGTTCCAGACCGTGAAAAGCGCCGGGTACGAAACGTTGAACATCACCAGCATGATCATGATGATCGCCGTGGGGGCCTCGTTTTTCTCCACCGTGTTCGTGACCCTGGGCGGGGACGACGTCATCATCGGGCTGTTCTCAAACCTGCCCTTCGGCCGGTGGGGGGCCCTGCTGGTGATCATGGTGCTGCTGATCCTGCTGGGCATGTTCATCGACTGGATGGGGATCATCTTCATTGTTGTGCCGCTGATCACTCCCATTGCCGCGGAACTGGGGTTTGACCCCATCTGGTTTGCGGTGCTGGTGATGCTCAACCTGCAGATCTCGTTTCTGACCCCGCCCTTTGCCTACTCCATTTTCTACCTCAAGGGAATCACCCCGCCGGATGTCAAAACCACGGACATCTACCGGGGCGTGATTCCCTTTGTGGGGCTCCAGATCCTGGCGGTGCTGCTGTGCGTGCTGTTTCCGCAGCTGCTGACCTGGCTGCCCGGCTATTTGATTGGATAAACCACCCATGCCTGAAATCGGACGTGTCACCCTGTTTGTGCAGTGCCTGGTGGATGCCATGGCCCCGGCGGCGGCCGAAGCCATGGTCGACCTGTTTGGCCGGCTGGGCATTGACACCTGCTTTCCCGAAGACCAGACCTGCTGCGGCCAGCCCGCCTTCAACGCGGGATACCGCACGGCGGCGGCAGCGGCGGCCAGGCATTTCATCGAGGTGTTTGAAAATGCCGAGTGCATCGTGTGCCCGTCCGGGTCCTGCACGGCCATGGTCCGGCACCACTACAGGGAGGTGTTTGCCAAAGATCCCGGGTGGCTGGCCCGGGCTGAAAGAGTGGGAAAAAAGACCTTTGAGTTCACCGAGTTTCTGGTGGATGTGCTGGGGATCACCGATGTGGGGGCAGCCTATCCGGGCCGGGTGACCTACCATGATTCCTGCCATCTGCTGCGGACCCTGGGCATCGGCCGGCAGCCCCGGCAGCTCCTGTCCCGGGTCCGGGGCCTGACCCTGGTGGAGATGGCCCCGCCGGACCGGTGCTGCGGATTCGGCGGCAGTTTTTCCGTCAAATACCCGGACATCTCCACGGCCCTGGTGGCGGACAAGGCGGCCCGGATCCTGGAGACCGGCGCGGACACGGTGACCGGGTGCGACATGGGGTGCCTGCTCAACATCGAAGGATACCTGACCCGGGCAGGCCATCTTGTCCAGGTCAGACACATTGCCGAGCTGCTGGCATCCCGGAAATAAGGAGGCATCCCATGCACGACCCCTATACCACGGAAAATTACCGGGCTGAAAGTAAAAAAGCCATTGCCGACCCCCGGCTCCAGGGGGCCCTGTCCGGGGTCCAGGCGCGGCTGGGACCGGCCACCCAGAAGATGTACCAGTCCCAGCCCGAGGGATCGGGCATCCGGCAGCAGGCCCACCAGATCCGGCAGCAGGGCATCGACAACCTGGACATCCTGCTGGCAGAGCTGGCGGACCGGGTCACCGAAAACGGCGGGACGGTTTTTTTTGCACAGGATGCCGACGCTGCGGTGGCCTACTGCCTTTCGGTGGCCAAAGCCCACAAGGTCAAATCCGTGGTCAAGGGCAAGTCCATGGTCACCGAGGAGGTGGGGCTCAATGCGGCCCTGGCGGCCGCAGGCATCGATGTGGCGGAAACCGACCTGGGGGAATACATCATCCAGCTGGCCGGGGAAAAACCCTCCCACATCATCGCCCCGGCCATCCACAAGACCCGCGAGCAGGTGGGGCATCTGTTTGCCGACAAACTGGGCATCGATTACACCCCGGACCCGGCAGCCCTGACCCAGGCGGCAAGGGCCGCGCTCCGGCAGAAGTTTCTGGCCGCAGACATGGGCATCACCGGGTGTAACCTGGCCTGCGCCGAAACCGGGCATATCACCACCGTGTCCAACGAGGGCAACATCCGGATGGCCTCCACCCTGCCCAAGGTCCATGTGGTGTTCATGGGCATGGAACGGGTGGTGGCCACCCTCAAAGACCATGACATCCTGTTCCGGCTCCTGTCCTCCGGGGCCGCGGCCCAGAAGCTGGGCGGTTACATCAGCTATGCCGGGGGACCGTCCCCGGCGGATTTCCCGGACGGGCCGGATGCGTTTCACCTGATCATCCTGGACAACGGCCGCACCCGGATTTTGGCGGACCCGGCCTTCCGGGAGATGCTGTGCTGCATCCGCTGCTCCGCCTGCCTGAACGTGTGCCCGGTGTACGGCAAGATCGGGGGCCATGCCTACGGATCTCCCTATTCCGGGCCGGTGGGCGCGGTGGTGACCCCGCTTCTGGCCGGCCTGAACCGGGCCAAAGACCTGTGCATGGGCGAAACCCTGTGCGGGGCCTGCCAAAAGGCCTGCCCCGTGGACATCGATTTGCCCCGGATGCTCCGGGAGCTGCGGTACCGGCTGGCCGAAGGTGATCCCGCCTGGGATGCGGTGCCGGTCAGCCGGACGGAACGTTTTGCCATGGACGCCTTTGCCTGGCTGACCTCCCATCCACGGGCCTATCGGGCCGCACTGTCCACCGCGGCAAGGCTCCAGTC
>DATHSR010000307.1:0-3653 GCA_035464035.1 Desulfotignum sp.
GGAGAGTGGGAGGATGAACCATGAAAGACAAATACAAATCCGAAAAAAAAGATATCTCAGGTAAAGACAAAAAAGATGCCAGTAAACGCCCCGTTACGGACGAATGCAGGTGCTTTGAAATCGTCGATGCCTGTGGGTGCCGGGTCATTGACCCCTGCGGCTGTTATTCCAGCTGCTATTGCTGCTGACCCGGAAAAGTGCCCGGCCCGTCCATTGACAAAACCCGCCGGGACAACGTGTAAAAATCAACAGGAGCTGGTCCTTGGGCCGGTTCCTGTTATGTTTTTCGGGTTCTTTGCCCTTTTTGCCGGCTGCCGGACAATCCTTTCAGTCATCGTTCACCGGCAGGGTAATGACAAACGTTGCCCCCTGGCCGTCCCTGCTCGACACATCCAGCCAGCCTCCATGCTCGGCAATGATGTTGTAGGCAATACTGAGCCCCAACCCGGTACCGTGATCTTTGGTGGTGAAAAACGGGTTGAATATTTCGGATTGAATCTCTCTGGGGATGCCGGGGCCGTTATCCATGATCCGGATGATGCCCACCTTTTCCAGCGGGTGGACAAAGCGTTCCTCCTCGCTGATGATGATCTGACCGTCATGCTTGATGGCTTCGCACGCATTGACGATAATATTGACAATCACTTCCTTGAGCTGTTCCGGGTCGATGCGGGTTTGTGCAAGCAGATTCTTCCGTACCAGTTTTACGGCCACCCGGTAGGATTTGAGCCGCTGTTCCAAAAGGTTGAGTGCACTGTCCACAATGAGGGACGGGCTCATTTTCTGGGTTTTCAGCCGGGGGGGTCTGGAAAACTCTAGAAAATTGTCCACGATTCTGTTGATCTGCTGTATTTCGCCTGAAATGACATTGAAATCCTCCTGCTGGGCCTCGGTGAACCGGCAGGAACGGTTCAGGGAAAAAAGCCGCATCTTGACGGAGGTCAGCGGGTTCCGGATGCTGTGGGCCGTGCCGGCGGCCAGTTTGCCCACCATGGCCATCTTTTCCGACTGCAACAGGGTTTCCTGGCTTTTTTTCAGGTCCTGGTGCACCTGTTCAGAGTTTCTGATCAGGCCGTGGACGCTTAATTCCAGGGCCGCGACCTCATTGACCGGCGGGGGGGAATCACCTTTGATATGGGCTTCTTCCGTAATTTTCCGGATCGGACCCAGAATATGCCGGGCAAAGATATAATTGATCAGAAGCGACAGAATGATGACGATGATGATGGCCATCAGAGCCATGTACCGGAGCCGGTTGGATTCTTTCCGGCTGGTTTCAATGGCCTGTGAAATTTTATTTTTGTGAAAGGTTTTGAACTGTTCGGAGAGTGCCATGATCTGGGAAAACAGAGCCCGGGTTTTTTCATGAATGGCATAGCCCTTCTCATACTCTCCGGAAGCGTAAAGCGCGATGACCCGGTCCTTGGTGACGATGTAGTCGGTATATTTGGATTCAATCTGGGCAATGGCGTCTTTTTCCCAGTCTTCTTCCACCAGGGACTTGACCCGGGTCATCTGGGCATGGAACTCAGCCCGGTTCTGATGCAGCTGGTCGATCCAGGACGGATTTTTGTCCAGCAGGTAGTAGGAGACAAATCCTTTGTGCTTGACAAGCGCCGTGGCCAGGTTTTCAGCAGACTGGTACACGATGATGTTCTTGTCTATGATGGTCTTGAATATTTTCTCGGTCTTATGGGTATACCAGATCATCAAAAGCCCGCCGATGACCGTGATGCTGACCAGAATGGCGTTGACGATATAGATCCTGTTTTTAAGGCTTAACCGGAGCATGGGATTCCCTTTCAATAGCTGCCAGATATTTGGGGTAGGTGGTCAGGTAAAACGACAACGGCCGGGAAAAATGTCTGCCCAGTATACCGTCCACAAACAGCCGGCTGATATGCTGTTCATGGACCAGCAGGTTCTGGGACTGAAAGAAAATGGTTTTTTCCTCCGGAGTCAGGCGGGAAACCATTTCCAGGATAGTCATGCGGGCCCGGGGCTGGTACATCCAGAAATAGAACAGATCCAGGGAATGAATAATGATGATCACCGCCAGGTCTTTGACTTCAGCGTTTCTGCTGGTGAAGAGGGTTTCAGGGTTTTCAAGAATCCTGAGCTCTTCGGTTTCAGGAAACAGCATCTCCAGCCGGGCATAGGTGTGAAACAGGTCGGCGAATTTCTTTTTCATGTCCCGCTGGCGCAGTTTAAGGTTCTGGAACCGGTCCACGGTTCCTTCGATCACTCCGGCCACCGTGTCTGATGCGGTTTTGGATATGATGGCAGCCCATTTCTGCAGAACGCTATCAATGGCCGGCACGTTGAAAAAAGCCAGCAGGGTCCCGGCCGCCAGATTCAACAACAGGGCCACAGGAATGGAAAGGATGCTTCTGAAAAAATTACCGGTGACCATTCCCTTTGGAAGCCCCCGAAAGGCGTTGTGGGCGGACAGGTAAATGCCGTTGACCAGTCCCATGACAGCATACAGAGCCAGCGGGCTGGTATGGGTATTGATGCCAAGTGTGTTGTCCAGCAGTACCGTTTTGATCAAAAAATCCAGAAGCGGCACGGAAAAACCGGTAAAAAAAAGGGCGTCCGTCAGCCGGTCCCAGCTGACATAATTGTTCCATTTGGTCAGTGAGGAGCGTTTGATGCCGCCGCCGCCGAGAACCGATTGCAAAATAACTCTGAAACCGGTGATACCGAACCAGATGACCGCCCCGAAATATGCCAGAAACCACCAGTCCTTGGTGAGATAAAAACAGACAAACGCCGGAATAAACCCTATAACGATTTTCAGGCAGTTTTTGAATTTTGTATTCAGGTTTTTCCATGAGTTGCGCAGCATGTCTTTCCATGTGACGGACAGGTCCTGATCTGACAGCAGCCCGTTTCTGTTCTGTCGGGGCATGCCGCCTAAGGTGACGACGTTGCCCTTTTTTTTCATATCCAGGGAAAAGGATTCAAACACCCACTCCTTTTTTTTGACAAACCGGATCTGGTCCAAGCCGGGCAGCCACTGCAAGGCTGCCAGAATCCATTTGAAAAACGGATGCATCCTTTCTGTGGAAACGGCAGTCAGCTGCTGGCTGACACTGATGTTTGCCGGCAGTATCAACCGTTCTTTTTTCTGGGTGTGAATCTGTTTTCTGGTACGGAACGGCAGGGTGGGAACAATGCCGAATCCCATGCCGTAGGCATGGTGGTTTTTGCCGGTGGAGTCGCTGCCGATCCGTGACTTGAGGGGGGTCGGGACATACATGCTCTTGAGGGCATCGATGTCATATAAAATCTGATACAGTTTTTCAAGCCGTTCTGTGCGAAGGACATCATCGCTTTTTTCCACCTGGAAGATGATCTGACGGACCAGACGTTTCAGTTTGAGCAGGCTGCCGACATTGATGGCTTTCTGCAGTTCATTGACGGCAAAAATGTGATCTGTTTTCCCGGAAACAAAATTTTTCAGGTTGATGATTTCAAGCCGGGTGATCAATCCCTTGGCATCATACAGAATTTCAAGGACGTCAGCCGGTTCCAGGTTGTCCAGTTTTAGGGTGAGACGGAAGTCACAGTGAAGGCCTCCGATGGTTTCAAGAAACCGGGTATGGGTCAATTTCAACCGCTCCGGAAGATCCGGGTTATCCTCGGCTGCA
>DATHSR010000308.1:0-1664 GCA_035464035.1 Desulfotignum sp.
GATTGAGGGTATGGCCTGATTTGTAGGAGATTATATGGCCCTGAATGGGCATGCCCAAAAGGGAAAAATCCCCCAGGCTGTCCAGCAGTTTGTGCCGGACAAATTCATCGGGATACCGCAGTCCTTCCGCATTCAGAATCCTGTCTTTATCAATCACAATGGCATTGTCAAGACTGCCGCCCTTGCCCAGGCTGAACCTTTTGAGCAGCTCAAGGTCCTGGATGAACCCGAAGGTTCTGGCATGGCTGATCTCTTTTTCAAAATTATTTTTTGTCCGGTCAAAGGTGAGGGTCTGTTTTCCGATGAGCGGGTGGTCAAAATCGATGGAACAGGTGATCTTGAAACAGGGGGAAGGCAGCACTTCCACATATTTGTCCTGGTCCTGAATCCGGATAGGCTTTTTGATGATCATGACGTGTTTGGGAAAATCCTGGGTCACGATACCGGCGGCTGTAAATGCCCGGGTGAACACTTTGGCACTGCCGTCCATGATGGGCATCTCATAATCATCCATTTCCACCAGGGCATTGTCGATTCCGAGACCTGCAAAACTGGCCATGAGGTGCTCAATGGTGGAAACAATGGCGCCGTTGACTCCGAGAACCGTGGCCAGGCTGGTATCCACCACCCGTTTGAAAAGGGCGGGAATATCCTGGGTTCCGGGCAGATCCACCCGCCTGAATTTGATTCCGTGGTTTTCTCTGGCCGGTCTGACCATAATATGGTTCTTTTTCCCGGAATGAACGCCGGTTCCGGAAATGGCCACATTCTGTGCCAGGGTCTGCTGCCGTAACGCTGTATTCATAAACGATATTCTTAACGGTTAAGGGTCTTAAGAAAATGTTTGGTATATATACCTGATTTTAATGTGTAAAGCAAAACAATTAAGATTTTTCTTTGGTTCACGGATAAATTCTGATAAACACGGAGATAGACAGATGATGTTATGAACCGGGGCCGCGGTATGTGCCCCAAATAACCTCAGGTGACCGGTTGATTGCAAAAACCAGTTCTTGTTCCCTTTGCGGAATCGATGCGTTTGTGGTGGACGTGGAGGTCGATATTTCCATGGGCCTGCCGGTGTTTCAGATGGTGGGGCTGGCCGAAGCGTCTGTCAGGGAAAGCAAGGAACGGGTCCGTGCTGCGGTGAACAATTCCGGGTACCGGTTTCCCATGGACCGGGTGGTGGTCAATCTGGCGCCGGCCGATGTGCAGAAAACCGGCACCGGCCTGGATCTCCCGGTTGCGGTGGCCATTCTTGCGGCATCCGGCCTGATTCCGGCGGATGCCATGCGGCCCTATGTACTGTCAGGGGAGTTGTCTCTGGACGGTCGGGTCAAGCCGGTGCGGGGCATTCTGCCCCTGGCCCTGACCGCCCGGGAACAAGGGTTCAAAGGGCTGCTGGTGCCAGAGGAAAATGCCCTGGAGGCGGCCATGGTGGACGGCCTGGAGGTGCTGCCGGTCACCCGGCTGTCCCAGGTGGTGGATTTTTTTGCCGGACATGAACGCATTGTCCCGGTTGTCCGGGATGAAAAGGACGTGTATGCGCCGTTTTCAGTGGACGGTGCAGGAGACCTCTCCGATGTCCAGGGCCAGGCTCATGCCAAACGGGCACTGGAAATTGCGGCAGCCGGCGGGCACCATTTTCTGATGACCGGTCCGCC
>DATHSR010000309.1:0-4850 GCA_035464035.1 Desulfotignum sp.
CGGTGAAAGATATCCTGGGCATGCTGCCGGGAATGAACAAAAAACAGCTCAAAGGGGTGGACATCGATGAAAAGGAGTTCGTGAAAATTGAAGCCATCATCAATTCCATGACCCCGGAAGAAAGGGACAAATACGCCATTATCAAGGCGTCCCGGAAAAAACGGATTGCCCTTGGTTCCGGGACCACGGTCCAGGACGTCAACAAGCTGTTGAAAAGCTACACCCAGTCAATGAAAATGATCAAGAAGTTTAATAAAGGCGGCATGCGGTCTTTGAGAGGCATGCTGCCGTTTTAAGGAGAAAAAACCTATGTCCGTTAGAATCAGATTGGCCCGAAAAGGAACCAAAAAAAAACCGTTTTACCGCATTGTGGCCGCAGATATTGAGGCCCCCAGAGACGGCAGATTTCTGGAAACCCTGGGAACTTACAATCCCATGACCGAACCGGCCGACATCGTGCTCAAGCAGGACCGGATCCAGTACTGGCTGGACAAGGGTGCCAAACCGTCTGACACGGTGCAGAGCCTTCTGAAAAAACAGGCCAAAGCGCCGGCTCAGACCGCATCGGCCTGAGCCAGAAACAGTAGCACCCCGGATCCCCCCCTTTGTAACTGCAAGGAGATGGACCTATGAAAGAACTGATAGAATACATTGCCAAAGCTTTGGTGGACAACCCCGACCAGGTCCAGGTATCGGAAGTTGTGGGAGACCAGACATCGGTTCTGGAACTGAAGGTGGCCAAAGAGGACCTGGGGAAGGTGATCGGCAAACAGGGCAGATCGGCCCGGGCCATGAGAACCATTTTAAGTGCGGCATCCACCAAACTGAAAAAACGAACGGTTCTGGAAATCATTGAATAAGCAGCTGACCCGTGCCTGACACACCACCATCCGACACCGGCCAGGACCGTCTGCTGGTCATGGGCAGGATCACCGGCGCCCATGGGCTGGAAGGCAATATCAAAGTATGGTCCTTTGCCGAGTCTACCGACCTCCTTGCCCCGGGAAATCAGGTGTTTGTAGGGAGTGAAACCGCCGGTGACCGGCAGCCCCATGTCATTGAAGCCTGTGCGGCTTACAAGAAAGGGCTTCTGATGCGCTTGTCCGGCATTGACTCCAGGGAAAAGGCTGATGAACTCATCGGCAGCCAGATCCTGGTTCATCGGAGCCGCCTGCCGGAACCCGATGGTGAGGTCTGGTACTGGCAGGATCTGTACGGGTTGACCGTGATGGATCAGCGCTTTGGAGAACTGGGAACCATTGACACCCTGTTTTCCACCGGTGCCCATGATATCCTGGTGATCAAAGACCGGACAAAAGAGATCCTCATTCCCATGCACCGGCAGTTTGTCACCGGCGTGGATCTTGAGAAGGCCCTGGTTTTCACCCGGCTGCCGGAAGGATATGAATAAGCGCTGCCATGGAATTTACGGTACTCACCCTTTTTCCGGAACTGGTAGACGCTTTTTTCAACCATGGCATGATCAGCCGGGCCATCCGTCAGAAGATCATCCGTGCCCAGACCATCCAGATCCGGGATTTTGCCACAGACCGGCATCACACCGTGGATGACCGCCCCTATGGCGGGGGCAGCGGCATGATCATGAAACCAGGCCCTCTGGCAGACGCCATCACCCTGGCAAAAACCAGGTCTCCGGCCGCAACGGTGGTGCTCATGACCCCCCAGGGGGAACCGTTCCATCAGCAGATGGCCCTGGACCTGGCACGCAATGAAACCAGTTTGATTTATGTGTGCGGACGGTATGAAGGTATTGATGAGCGGATCATCACCCGGTTTGCGGACAGGGAAATTTCAGTGGGAGACTATGTCATGACCGGGGGTGAGCTGGCCTGCATGGTGGTCATGGATGCGGTTTCCCGTCTGATTCCGGGCGTACTGGGAAGTCCGGATTCCTATGAATCCGATTCTTTTATGGCAGACCGGCTGGAACATGCCCAGTATACCCGGCCGGAAACGTTTATGGGAGACACGGTACCCGAGGTGCTGTTATCCGGAGACCATGGACGGGTTCAAACATGGCGGACCTGTTCCGCCCTGGCCCGGACCTTTATCAACCGCCCGGACCTGCTGGCAAAACGCGGGCCGGACCCGGAAGAAAAAGCATTGCTGGCACAATGGCATAAAACGCTCACCGCACTGCTCCACGGACAAGCAAGACATGGATAACCTGTATATGGCCCTGGTCCATTACCCTGTGGTGAACAAGCAGAAAAAAACCATTGGATCGGCCCTCACCACCATTGATCTCCATGATATGGCCCGGGCCGCCATGACTTTCGGGATCAAGGGCTTTTATGTGATCACCCCTTACCGGGACCAGGCAGAACTGGCGGATCAGGTCATCCGTCACTGGACCCACGGGGCCGGGGCCCGGTTGAACCCCTGCCGGAAACAGGCTCTGAAGCTGATCCGGGTGACCGACACGTTTGAAACCGCCATACAGGAGATCGAAGCGGCGCACAACCGGCCGGTGGTGACCATTGCCACCAGCGCCCAAACACACAGAAACACTGTTTCAACCCATGGGTTAAAGCAAACCCTGGTGCCGGACAAGTCCTATGTACTGGTTTTCGGCACCGCATGGGGGCTGGCAGAAAAACTGATGGACAGATGTGACATGCAGCTGGATCCCATCAAAGGCACAGGAGATTACAACCACCTGTCGGTCCGGTCCGCTGCATCCATATATTTAGACAGGCTGATAAATGGCTGATTTTTTTAGCCCCAAGATAAGACACCAGGAGGAAACATGAGCAACGTAATTGAGAGACTGGAAAAAGAACAGATGCGCCTTGATATTCCAAAATTTGACTCAGGGGATACCATTAAGGTCCATGTCAAGATCAAGGAAGGAGACAAGGAGCGGATACAAGTTTTCCAGGGTGTGGTCATCAAAAAGACCAGGGGCCTGGCCGGGGCCCGGTTCACCGTCAGAAAAATTTCCAACGGCGTCGGGGTGGAGCGTATTTTTCCGCTGTATTCCCCGACCATTGATAAAATTGAGATGGTGACCGAAGGACGGGTCCGCCGCTCCAAACTCTACTACCTGCGGAATCTGCGGGGAAAAGCGGCCAGGATCAAAGAAAAACGGTTTGTATAACCCCGATCTCATGTGGGAGATCGAACACACGGTCCGTCAGAAGGGATATTCACGGATCGCAGGTATTGATGAGGCCGGCAGGGGACCCCTTGCCGGCCCTGTCGTGTCTGCGGCCGTTATCCTTCCCGCTGATTTTTACTGCCGGGGCATCACCGATTCCAAGAAACTGTCGGAAAAAAAACGCCGCCACTTTTTTCCCCGGATCATGTCAGGCGCCCTGGCGGTGGGAGTTGGCGTGTGTACCCACCAGGAGATCGACCGGATCAATGTTCTCCAGGCGGCGCTGTTGTCCATGAAACGGGCGGTCGACAACCTGGACCCGGCACCGGATTTTCTGCTGGTGGACGGCAGATTCCCCGTTTCCATGGATATCGGCCAGCAGGCCGTGGTCAAGGGAGACAGCCGGAGCATCTCCATCGCCGCCGCATCCATCATTGCCAAGGTGACCCGGGACCGGATCATGACCACCCTGGATCAGGTTTTTCCGGCCTACGGCTTCATCCGGCACAAGGGATATCCCACCGCTGCCCACAGGCAGGCCATTCTGGATCATGGCCCCTGCCCGGTCCACCGCATGACCTTCACCGGGGTGGTGCATCCATGACCCGGTACCGCCGGAACCTGGGACAGTCCGGAGAGCAGCTGGCTGTGCAGTACCTGACAGATGACGGGTACACCATTGTGGCAACCAACTACACCACCCGCTTTGCTGAAATCGATATCATTGCCGCCAAAGACAACTGCCTGGTATTTGTGGAGGTGAAAGCCAGGGCCGGCCTGACAAAGGGATTACCCAGAGAGGCGGTGAATCCGGCCAAGCAGCACAAAATCCTTTTGGCGGCCCAGCAGTTCATCAAAACCGGTCCCGTGACACACGGTTTCCGGATCCGGTTTGATGTGATGGAGATCTTTTTTGACACCGACCCACCCAGAATCACCCACATCCCCCATGCATTCCAGGCAGGATAGTCCTTCGGATGGCTGTGGCACCCTTTTTGTCGTGGCCACCCCCATAGGCAATCTGGAAGACATCACCTTCCGGGCCGTACGGATCTTGAAACAGGTTTTTCTGATTGCCGCCGAAGATACCCGGCACGCCAGAAAACTGCTCTCCCATTACGACATTTTGACCCCCACTGTTTCCTGTCATGAACACAATGAGGCCCAGAAGGCGGAAAAACTGATTTCCGTGCTGCAACAGGGCAATGATATCGCCCTGATCACGGATGCCGGCACCCCCTGTATCTCAGACCCTGGATACCGCCTGATCACAACGGTCCTGGAACAGGGCATCTCTGTGGTTCCCATCCCGGGATGCTGTGCGATCACCACCGGACTCAGCGTGGCAGGCCTTCCTACGGACCGGTTTCTGTTTGCCGGATTTCTGCCCCGGAAACCCACCGGCCGGACACAGGCTGTCCAGGCCCTTTCCGTGCACCGGGCCACCCTGGTGTTTTATGAATCTCCCCGGCGGATCCGATCGCTGCTGGACCAGCTTCAGAATATTCTGGGAGACCGCCGGGCCTGCCTGGCCAGAGAAATCACCAAGCTGCATGAGGTGTTCATCCGGGGCCCGTTGTCCCATGTGGCAGCCGTGCTGGATGCAGGCACTCCCCCAAAAGGGGAATGCACCTTATTTGTGGCAGGCGCCGGCGAGCCCGAAAAAATATCTTCCAGGGCCTTAGAAGCCCTTATAAGGGAACAGCTCAATCAGAGCGGGCACCGGTCC
>DATHSR010000310.1:0-5233 GCA_035464035.1 Desulfotignum sp.
ACCGTGATTTACGGCGGCACCCCTCTGACGGTAGACGGCCTGGAAAACGGCAGTTTTGTCACCCCTGCCATTGTGGAGGCAAAAAACCATTACCCCAGCGTCCAGGAAGAGACCTTTGCCCCCATCCTGTCTATCATCGGATATGACACCTTTGACCAGGCCCTGGCCCTGCACAATGACGTTCCCCAGGGACTGTCCAGCGCGGTTTTCACCCGGTCCATCCAGTACCAGGAGCAGTTTCTGTCCCACAGGGGATCGGACTGCGGCATCGCCAATGTCAATATCGGCACCAGCGGTGCTGAAATCGGCGGGGCGTTCGGCGGTGAAAAAGAGACCGGCGGAGGCCGGGAATCCGGCAGTGATGCCTGGCGGATCTACATGCGCCGGCAGACCAACACCATCAACTGGGGCAATGATCTGCCCCTGGCCCAGGGCATCGTCTTTGATATTAAAGGAGAATAATCATGAGCAACAGTATTTTGAAGTTGCCGGAAATTGATAACGAACCGGTCAAACAGTATGCCCCCGGCAGCCCGGAGCGCAAACAGCTCAAAGCGGAACTGGCCCGCCAGCTCGAAACCGTTCAGGATATTCCCCTGATCATCGGAGGCAGGGAGATCCGGACAGATGATCAGAAAAAGGTGGTCTGCCCCCATGATCATGCAACACAGCTGGCGGTTTTTTCCAATGCGGGAAAACCTGAAGTGGACATGGCCATAAAAGCGGCTATGGATGCGAAAAAACGATGGGAAAACACCCCCTGGCAGGAGCGGGCCGCCATTTTTCTCAAGGCGGCAGATCTGATTTCTCAAAAATATACATACCTGCTCAATGCCGCCACCATGCTGGGCCAGTCCAAAACCCCGTTTCAGGTTGAAATCGATGCCACCTGCGAACTGGCGGATTTTTTCCGGTTCAACGCCAAATATATGGCCGAGATTTACGCAGGCCAACCCGCTTCGGAAAAAGGGATCTGGAACAGGCTGGAATACCGGGCTTTGGAAGGGTTTGTGTTCGCCCTCACCCCGTTCAATTTCACGGCCATTGCCGGCAATCTGTGCGGGGCCCCGGCGGTCATGGGCAATACCGTGGTGTGGAAACCCGCTTCCACAGCTGTTTTATCCGGATATTACATCATGCGGATCCTCAAAGAGGCCGGACTGCCCGACGGGGTGATCAATTTCATTCCGGGCAAAGGGTCTGTGGTGGGGGGTTCGATACTGAAACACCCGGACCTGGCCGGCATCCATTTTACCGGGTCCACCCAGGTGTTCAGAACCCTTTGGAAAACCGTGGGCAGCAACATTGATATCTATAAATCCTACCCCAGACTGGTGGGGGAAACCGGCGGAAAAGACTATATTTTCGTGCATCCGTCCGCCCGGGTGGCACCGGTGGTCGCTGCGGCGGTCCGGGGATCGTTCGAGTATCAGGGTCAGAAATGCAGTGCCTGCTCCCGCATGTATATCCCCCGGTCCCTGTGGAATGAGATCACCGCCGGCATCCGGGCTGCTGTGGAACGGATCACCGTGGGCAGTGTCATGGAATTTTCTCATTTCATGAACGCCCTGATCGACGAGGCCGCGTTCGATAAGGCCGTCGGATACATCGAGCGGGCAAAAAAATCGGATGCAGCGGATATCCTGGTGGGCGGCAACGCGGACAAATCCAGGGGATATTTTATCGAACCGACCGTGATCACAACCACAGACCCGTATTATGAAGCCATGACCGAAGAAATATTCGGTCCTGTTCTGACCCTGTACCGGTATGAGGATGAAGAGATGGACACGGCGCTGGTTCTGGTGGACAAAACTTCGTCCTATGCCCTGACAGGCGCCGTGTTTGCCACCGATCGGCAGGCCATTCATGAGATGACGGCAGCCCTGACCCACAGCGCCGGCAATTTCTATATCAATGACAAGCCCACCGGCGCAGTGGTGGGCCGTCAGCCTTTCGGCGGTGCCCGGGCCAGCGGCACCAATGACAAGGCCGGCAGCAGGTTCAACCTGCTGCGATGGACATCGGTGCGCACCATCAAGGAGACTTTTGTGCCGCCCGAAGAGATTGCCTATCCGTTCATGGGCGAGGATTCCATGAAGATATGACCATTCTTGAGGAAACCAGGAACCTGTTACAGGAGAAAATCGGCAGGGACTATGATGTGCGGGTTGTCGAAAAAGTGGTGATCGGATTGTTTTTTAAGGAAGTCAAGCTGTCCACGGGGCAGAATGCACGGAGTACTGTGAATCCATATCAAACCAGCCAGGGAATGTTTCTGATCAACTGATAGATTCGATTGACAATCCTGCCGTATGGCGGAGTCAGCAGGGATGAGGCTGAAATCGGGGCCTGGCGGAACACCGGACGCAGTTTGGAAAATTCCATGAATCCCTCCATCCCGTGGTATTGCCCCATGCCGCTGTTGCCGGTGCCGCCGAAGGGCAGATCGTGCTGGGCCACGTGCAGGGCACAGTCATTGAGGGTCACCCCGCCGGACCGGGTGTGTGCGGTCACGGTATCCGACAGGCTCCGGTTCCGGGTGAAAACATACAGGGCCAGGGGCCGGGGCCGGTCATTGATATAATCGATCACCGGTTTGATGGCGGTATAGGCAAGCACCGGCAGGATGGGGCCGAAGATTTCCTCCTGCAAGATCCGCATGGCCGGGGTGGTTTCGGTCACGATCACGGGGGATATTTTTTTGTGTTCCAGGATGAAGTCCGGTCCGTCCAGCAGAGGGATCACCCGGCCGCCTTTTTCCCGGACATCCGCCAGCGTGTCCATGAGCCGGTCAACCGCCTGCTGATCGATGATGGCGGTATAGTCGGAAGAGGCAATGTCCGGATAAAGCTGCCGGGCCACCGTTCGCGCCGTTTGAATGAACGAATCGATGCGGTTTTCCGGGACAAATATGTAATCAGGGGCAATGCAGGTCTGTCCGGCGTTCATGAGCTTGGCGAACAAAATCCGTTTCACCGCGGTGGCCATGTCGAAATCATCGGCCAGGATCACCGGGGATTTGCCCCCCAGTTCCAGGGTGACCGGCACCAGATTTTGGGCTGCGGTCTGCATGACAATTTTTCCCGTCTCGGATGACCCGGTTCATGCCGCCTGGAAAAACCAGGGACACATACCGGCGCTGGGGCTTCATCCATTTTTTGAGCCGTCTGCAGGTATACCTTAAGCCCATGAGGCACGGGGATATTTCAAGTATCCGGGTTTCATGAAAGGAGCGGGTTCCGAAATCGGTGTTGACGGCCTGGCAGATGGCCTGATCGTTTTCAATCAGAATATTTTCAATGGTTTTGAGAAGTTCCAGCCGTTTTTTTAAAGGAATCTCCGGCTGGTCCAGGCAGGCCCGGTTCTGGCGGTTGAAAATTTCCAGTGCCGTGGCATCTGGTTCTGGGCGTGATGGATTGGATATCATCGTGATGATTACTTTTGAAAATCCTTTAAGTTATTGATAATTGAATATGTTACCTGACAACAGAAAATAGATCAATATCAGGAACAGGTCCTTCAATGCCAGGTCTGTGACATGGCACAGGATCACCCCGGCATGGGCCACAAAGAAATGAACTCAAGGGTAGATTTTTCTGAAAATGGAATCTCCGGTATCACATTCGATCCAGAGTTTCTCCCGCAAGTTTAATCTTTTTTTTTCCATGACAGGTGTGATACTAAATCAAAAATTTTGTTTTGTCATCTGCTAAACCGGAAGGTGGAATAATGAAACAGCGCATTGCGTTCAACCGGATGGAAGCGGCCGGGTCTCTGGGGGATCTCGGGGCCCTGCTGCCCATTGCCATCGCCATGGTGCTGCTCAACGGGCTGAGCCCCACCGGAGTGTTTCTGGGAATTGGTCTGTATTATATTCTGTCCGGCCTGTATTTCGGCCTCACCGTACCGGTGCAGCCCATGAAGGTGATCGGGGCCTATGCCATTGCCACGGCCATGGCGCCGGAGCAGATCCTGGCTTCCTGTCTGCTCATGGGGGTTTTTCTGCTCATCGTGGGTCTTACCGGCGCCATCGACCTGATCAGAAAGATCACCCCCAAAGCGGTGATCCGGGGGGTTCAGCTGTCCACAGGCGCCCTGCTCATATCCGGGGGCATCAAGTTCATGGTGGGAACCTCCACGTTTCAGATCATGGAAAATGCGGTGGAGCCCTATCTGGCGGTCCAGGCCCTGGGGCCGGTACCCATCAGCCTGGTGATCGGCGGTATCGGTGCCGTACTCACCCTGCTGCTTTTAGACAGCCGGCGGTTTCCGGCCGGGCTGGTGGTGGTGGTGGGCGGTGCGGCGGCCGGTCTGATTCTGGGGGCACGTCTTGACATGGGGTTCACAGATTTCGGTCTGTATCTGCCTGAATGGCTGCCGGCCGGGATTCCGGGGAAAGTGGATTTCACCTTTGCCCTGTTTGCCCTGGTGCTGCCCCAGCTGCCCATGACCCTGGGCAATGCCGTGCTGGCCTACACCGATCTGTCAAAGGAATATTTCAAGGAGCAGTCGGCCAGGGTCACCAACCGGAAAGCGTGCGTGAGCATGGCCCTGGCCAATTTTTTCAGTTTCTGTGTGGGGGGTATGCCCATGTGCCACGGGGCCGGGGGGCTGGCCGCCCATTACCGGTTCGGGGCCCGCACGGCCGGGTCCAACGTGATCATCGGCGTGGTGTTTGCCGCCATGGCCCTGCTTTTGGGCCGCCATATCATCGATGTGCTGCATCTGCTGCCCATGTCCATTCTGGGGGTGCTGCTGGTGTTTGCCGGGTCCCAGCTGGCCCTGACCGTGATGGATCTCAACACCCGCAAGGAATACTTCACCGCCACCCTGAGTCTGGGGATCACCCTGGCATCCAATCTGGCGGCCGGGTTTGTCGCCGGCATGGTGGTGGCCAGTCTGCTGAAATGGGACAGGCTGTCGGTGTGAGCTTCCGGGCCCAAATTCCGGCACACGGGTCAGAAAATCCCAGGTTTCCATGTCAGCTTCAGGACACGATTTTCCTGGCAAAATCAACGGCTTTCTGACGGATTGCATCGTCCATGGCATCGGGGGTGGTGCAGGAACCGATAAACAATGTGCCGGCATTGACCGCCTTATGGTATTTCTGCATCCGTCCAAAGGCAGTGATCATGCCCTCTGCATTTTCGTCAAATCCCCCGGCACCTGTGGCAACCAGTGCCTGGCGCTGACCATCCACCAGAGAGGCATGATCGGGCTGGTTGGCGTT